>DATLGW010000001.1:0-2159 GCA_035540315.1 Burkholderiaceae bacterium
GCCACGCGTGCGGTGTCGATCGAGCGGATCGCATCGGCCAGCGGCTCGTGCACCGTGACCAGGATCGTCCGCAGCTCGTCGTTGACGAGCATCATCCGCACGTCGCGCACGCCGGCGTCGGGCACCCGGGGCACACCGAGCTGCTGGCCGACATCGCCGGCGTGCGCGACGTGCGGATGATGCTCGTCAACGACGAGCTGCGGACGATCCTGGTCACGGTGCACGAGCCGCTGGCCGATGCGATCCGCTCGATCGACACCGCACGCGTGGCGGCCACGATCGAGATTGCCGATGCGGCGCTGCGACGCTTCGGCGTGCCGGCGCCGCGGATCGCGGTGGCGGGGCTGAACCCCCACGCCGGCGAAGGCGGAACGATCGGCCGCGAGGAGATCGACGTGATCGCCCCCGCGATCGCGCAGGCGACGCGACGCGGCATCGACGCCAGCGGTCCGTGGGCGGGCGACACGGTCTTCATGCGCGCGCGCGGCTTTCGCGAATTCGACGTGGTCGTCGCGATGTACCACGACCAGGGGCTGATCCCGATCAAGTACCTGGGACTCGATCGGGGCGTGAACGTGACGGTGGGGCTGCCGTTCGTGCGCACCAGCGTCGATCACGGCACCGCGTTCGACATTGCCGGCACCGGCCGCGCCGACCCGTCGAGCTTGCTCGCCGCGCTGCGGCTGGCTGCGCAGCTGCGGCACGGCTAGCCAGCTGCGAACCTGGGCACGCCGGCTGCTTCGACCGGCCGGAACGCCCGCGTCGCGACGCGCGCCATCTCACCACGGCCGCGCGCTTCGCGGTTACCATCCGAGCCCGAGCGCTTCCTTCTGAAGAGGCACCGAATGCCGCTGACCGACGACGAACTCGCATCGCTGCGTTCCACGCTCGAGACGCGCCTGGCGCAGCTGCAGCAGGAGATCGAATCGAAGCTGGACGCGGCCGCCGAGGAGTCGGGTTCGCTCGAGCGCACGGCCGACAGCGGCGAAGTATCGGTGACCGAGGACGCCACCACGTCGGAGTTCGCCGATGCGCGGCGCGACGTGCAGGAAGCACGCGAGATCGAGGCGACGTTCCAGCGGATGACCGACGGGCAGTACGGAATCTGCGTCGACTGCGGCATCGACATCCCGCTCGAGCGGCTTCATGCGCAGCCGACGGCGCTGCGCTGCATAACCTGTCAGACCCGCTTCGAGCAGCAGCACGGGATCCGTCCGACGACGATGTGAAAGGTCACCGCGATGAGCGCGCCGAGCATCTTCACCCGCATCATCGACCGCGAGGTTCCCGCCGCGATCGTCGCCGAGGACGAGCACACGATCGCGTTCATGGACGCCGGGCAGGTGAACCCGGGGCACGTGATCGTCGCGACGCGGCGCCAGGTCGAGACGATCCTCGATCTGGACGAGCCGCTGGCGGCGGCGGTGTTCCGGACCGCGTGGCGGATCGCGCGGAAAATCGAATCGGCGTTCGCGCCCGAGGGAATCACGATCCTGCAGGCGAACCGCCCGGCCGGCTGGCAGACGGTCCCGCATTTCCATCTGCACGTGCTGCCGCGGCACGCCGACGACGGCGTCGGGCTTGTGTGGCCGAGGAAGAACCCGCCGCTCGAGGAGCTCGAGCGGCTGGCGCAGCGGCTGCGCTGAACCGCTTCCGCTTCAGGACACGAAGCGGTTGAACCACAACAGCGACAGCAGCCCGGCCAGCGTCGTCAGCATCGCCGCACCGGCGGAAAACACGGCGGTCATCTCGGTTTCGACACGTTCCGAGCTCAGCCGCGAGTTCAGCGCCTGATAGACGCTCTTCAGTTCGCTGGCGGACGCGGCGTGGAAGTATTCGCCGCGCGTGATCTCCGACACCTTCTTCAGCGTGGCCTCGTCCAGCCGCACGTGCACCTTCCAGCCGCCGACGTCGATCTGCTGGCCTTCCGGCGTGCCGATCCCGACGGTGTAGACGCGAACGCCGCGGTTCGCCGCCAGCCCGGCCGCCTGAACCGGATCCGGGCCGGTCGTATTCTCCCCGTCGGTGAGCAGGATGATGACCGCCGAGCGGTTGGAGCCCGGCTCGACCGGCTCGTAGCCGTTGTCGCTCACCGCCGTCTCGGCGCGCAGCGACGTCCGCTGCGGTCGCACCGAATTCGCCGCGGAGATGCTGCGCAC
>DATLGW010000002.1:0-2230 GCA_035540315.1 Burkholderiaceae bacterium
GTCATGCACCCGATGCGCAGCTCGCCGCAACGCTGGGGCTGATCGATCGCGTCGCGGCGACGCTCGCCGATGCCGTGCGCGACGCCGACCTGGTCGTGCTGGCTGCGCCGGTCGAGGCCAACGTCGCGTTCCTGCGAGCGCTCCCGCCGCTGCTGGCGCCTGCGGCAATCGTCACCGACGTGTCGAGCACCAAGCGCAGCATCATCGGCGCCGCGGCCGCGCTGGGCGCCGCCCGGCCGAGGTTCGTCCCGGGCCATCCGATTGCCGGATCGGAGCACAGCGGTCCGCGCGCCGCGCGCGCCGATCTGTTCGACGGCTGCGCGTGCTTGCTGTCGCCGACAGCGCAGACCGGACCGCAGGCGTTCGAGCGCGTCGCGCAGCTGTGGCGGGCGCTGGGGGCGCGCGTGTTCGAGATCGATGCGCAGCGGCACGACGCGCTGTTCGCCGCGGTGTCGCACTGGCCGCATGCGGTCGCGTTCGCGCTGTCGGCCGCGGTCGGCGGCGGCGAGCTCGCCGACGACGCACGCCGCTTCGCCGGCGCCGGGCTGCGCGACACGACGCGGGTCGGCGCGTCGTCGCCCGAGCTGTGGGCGGGGATCCTGCTGGACAACCGCGACGCGGTGCTGGCGGCGTCGCGCGAGTTCGAGCGACAGGTCAGCGCGATTGCCGATGCGATCGAGGCCGGGGATCGTGCCGCGTTGACGGCATTGCTGGCGGCCGGCGCGCGCTGGCGCCGGACGCTGTAACCGACCGATTCGGGCCGAGCCGCGGGCGCCGGCGGTGCCGGCGGCCTACTTGCGCAGCCGCTTGATCAGGCTGGAGGTGTCGTAGCGCGAGCCGCCCATCCGCTGCACGTCGCCATAGAACTGATCGACCAGCGCGGTCACCGGCAGCGGGCTGCCGTTGCGCTTGGCCTCGTCCAGGCACAGCCCGAGGTCCTTGCGCATCCAATCGACCGCGAAGCCGAACTCGAACTTGTCCTCGATCATCGTCGTGCCGCGGTTGTCCATCTGCCACGACTGCGCGGCGCCCTTGCCGATCACCTCGAGCACCTTCTTCATGTCCAGGCCCGCGGCCATGCCGAACGCGATGCCTTCGGACAGCCCCTGCACCAGCCCGGCGATGCAGATCTGATTGACCATCTTCGCGAGCTGCCCGGATCCGGAATCGCCGAGCAGCGTGAATGCGCGGGAGAACGCCATCGCGACCGGCTTCGCGCGCTCGAACGGGGCCGAGTCGCCGCCGCACATCACGGTCAGCACTCCGTTGACCGCACCCGCCTGGCCGCCGGACACCGGCGCATCGACGAAGTGAAGGCCGCGCTCGCGGGCGAGCGCATGCAGCTCGCGCGCGACCATTGCCGACGCGGTCGTGTGATCGACGAAGATCGTGTCGCGCGCCATGCCGGCAAACGCGCCGTCGTCGCCGAGCACGACGCTGCGCAGGTCCTCGTCGTTGCCGACGCAACAGAACACGATCTGCGCGTCCTTGGCCGCCTCGCGCGGCGTCGCCGCCGCCTTGCCGCCGTATTCGCCGGTCCACTGCTTCGCTTTCGCGGCCGTGCGGTTGTAGACGGTCACGTCGTGCCCGGCCCGCTTTAGGTGACCGGCCATCGGATAGCCCATCACGCCCAGCCCGAGGAATGCGACCTTGTGCGGGGTCGTCGGATCGTAGGTCTTGGTCGTCACGCGTTCGTTCTCCTGTGCTCGAAATCAGAAGCCGGCAACCAGCCCGTCGCGCCGGCCGTCGCTGGCGGCGACGTAGCCGTCGTCGAGCTGGTCGGACAGCCGCCAGATGAACTGGCCGGACCCGAAGTCCGAATAGATGTCGGTCGCGATCTCCAGCGCGTGGCCGCGGGCGCGCAGCTGCTCGATCACGTCGGGCGCCATCGTCGGCTCCACCGACAGCTTCGGGCCCGGCTGAACGCGCCAGCGTGCGGCGTCGCACGCGGCCTGCGGGCTTTGCTGCCAGACCAGCATCCGCAGCAGCGTCTGCAGGTGCCCCTGCGGCTGCATGTTCGCGCCCATCACGCCGAAGCTCATCACGGGCTTGCCGCCGCGGGTCAGGAACCCGGGGATGATCGTGTGGAACGGCAGCTTGCGCGGTCCGACGCAGTTCGGATGATCGGCAGCGGTCACGAAGCCGAAGCCCCGGTTCTGCATCGAGATCCCGGTGCCGGACACCACCACGCCGGAGCCGAAGCCCTGGTAGTTGGACTGGATGAAGCTGA
>DATLGW010000003.1:0-2047 GCA_035540315.1 Burkholderiaceae bacterium
GCAGTGCCCGCAGCGCGCTCTTGACCAGCGCGATCCGCTGATCGAGCGTCGGGGCGTTCGCGTTCAGCCGCAAGCGGTCCGGTCCTGCGAGCCGGGCATCGCGGCGCGACTGGATGAACCGGATGATCCGCTCGGCGTCGATCGGCGGGTCGGAGACGAACTGCAGCACGGTCGCGGTGTCGGTCGAGTCGATCCGCGAGATGCCGAGCGGCGCCGAAAGGATCCGCAGCCGGTGGATCTCGAGCAGCGCTTTGGCTGCCGGCGGCGGCTTGCCGAAGCGGTCGACCAGCTCCTCGTGCAGCGCTTCGAGCGCCTCGAGGCTCGCGCAGTCGGCCAGCCGCTTGTACAGCGTCAGGCGCTCGTGCACGTCGCCGCAGTAGTCGGCCGGCAGCAGCGCGGGCGCATGCAGGTTGATCTCGGTCGTCGCCGCCAGCGGCGCGGTCAGGTCCGGCTCCTTGCCGGCTTTCAGCGAACGCACCGCGCGCGTCAGCATGTCCGAATACATCGCGAAGCCGACCTCCTGCATGTTGCCCGACTGCGATTCGCCGAGCACCTCGCCGGCGCCGCGGATCTCGAGGTCGTGCATCGCGAGGTAGAAGCCCGAGCCGAGCTCCTCCATCATCTGGATCGCCTCGAGCCGCTTGACGGCATCGCGGGTGATCGCGGATTCGTCGGGGATCATCAGGTATGCGTACGCCTGATGATGCGAGCGGCCGACGCGGCCGCGCAGCTGGTGCAGCTGCGCGAGCCCGAAGCGGTCGGCGCGGTGGATCACGATCGTGTTCGCGGTCGGCACGTCGATGCCGGTTTCGATGATCGTCGTGCACAGCAGCACGTTGAAGCGCTGCTGGTGGAAGTCGCGCATCACGCGCTCGAGCTCGCGTTCCGGCATCTGGCCGTGCGCGATCTGGATCCGCGCCTCGGGAACCAGCTGCTCGAGCATTCGGCAGCGGTTGCGGATCGTCTCGACCTCGTTGTGCAGGAAGTACGCCTGGCCGCCTCGCTTCAGCTCGCGCAGCAGCGCCTCGCGGATCACGCCGTCGCCTTCGCGGCGCACGAACGTCTTGATCGCGAGCCGGCGCTGCGGCGCGGTTGCGATCACTGAGAAATCCCGGATGCCTTCCAGGCTCATCGCCAGCGTCCGCGGGATCGGCGTCGCGGTCAGCGTCAGCACGTCGACTTCGGCGCGCAGCGACTTCAGCGCCTCCTTCTGCCGCACGCCGAACCGATGCTCCTCGTCGATGATCACCAGGCCGAGCCGGGGCAGCTTCATCGTCTTCGACAGCAGCTTGTGGGTGCCGATCACGATGTCGATCTTGCCCTGCTCGAGCGCCTGCAGCGTCGCGGTGACTTCCTTCGAAGTCCGGAACCGCGACAGCTCGGCGATCCGGATCGGCCAGTTCGAGAAGCGGTCGGAGAACGTCTGGAAGTGCTGCTCGGCGAGCAACGTCGTCGGCGTCAGCACGACGACCTGGCGCCCGTCGGCGGCGGCGACGAATGCCGCCCGCAGCGCGACCTCGGTCTTGCCGAAGCCGACGTCGCCGCAGACCAGCCGATCCATCGGCTTGTCGGAGATCAGGTCCTGGACCACGGCGTGGATCGCTGCCAGCTGATCGGGCGTTTCCTCGAATCCGAAGCCTTCTGCGAACGCCTCGTACTCGGCGCCGTCGAAGCGGAACGCATGGCCCTTGCGCGATGCGCGGCGCGCGTACAGGTTCAGCAGCTCGGCGGCAGTGTCGCGCGCCTGCTGCGCGGCCTTGCGGCGCGCGCGCTCCCACTGACCGCTGCCGAGCTGGTGCAGCGGCGCCTCGTCGGGCGCGGCGCCCGAGTAGCGGCTGATCGCGTGCAGCTGCGAGACCGGCACGTACAGCGTCGCGTCGCCCGCGTATTTCAGGTGCAGGTATTCGTTGTCGCCGTCGCCGAGATCGAGGTTCAGCAGACCGCAGTAGCGGCCGATCCCGTGCTGCGCGTGCACGACCGGATCGCCGATCTTCAGCTCCGACAGGTCGCGGATGATCGCGTCGACGTCGGTCGGAACCTCGCGGCC
>DATLGW010000004.1:0-2224 GCA_035540315.1 Burkholderiaceae bacterium
CCTCGATCCGCTGCGCCAGCGCAATCGCGTCGTCGACCGAGATCCGCCACGGATGGAACAGGTCCAGGTCGGGAAACTGCCGTGCGAGCGTGTCCGGCTCAGGCAGCCCGGCGAACGGATCCTCGCCGGTGAAGCGTGCGATGTCGTACGCGGCGCGCACGGTCTCCGCGACCGCGCCGGCGGAGAAATCGCTGGTGCTCGAGTGGCCGCGGCGCGTACCCAGATAGATCGTCACGCCCAGCCCCTTGTCGCGGGTCTGCTCGATCGTCTCGACGCTGCCCTTGCGCACGTTGACCATCAGCCCGGAGGATTCGGAAATGTCGGTGGCAGCGGCCGAAGCTCCCAGCTCGCGCGCCTGCCGAAGTACCGATTGAGTGATCTCCTCGAACGCCTGCCGCTCGTACTCGAACATTCTGCCCCTCGGATCAGGGGATGGCGGACCATCCCCGGGAGCCGGCTATCATAGCAGCGCCCCCTGTGCACGATCCGGTGGACCCATTGCCGCGCCACGACACGCCTGCCGACGCCGGTTCCGACGCGCTCGGCGCCGCGACGCAGCCGGACTCTCCGAGCAAGACGCGGCGCAAGCGCGAGATGATCGAGCTGCAGCAGCTCGGCGAGCGGCTGCTCGAGCTTCCGTCGCAGCGGCTGCGCTCGCTCGCGCTGCCCGAGACGCTGATCGATGCCGTCGAGCTTGCGCAGCGGATCGGCAGCCGCGAGGGCCGGCGCCGCCAGCTGCAGTACATCGGCCGGCTGATGCGCGACGTGGACCCGGCGCAGATCCGCGCGCTGTTCGAGCGCGACGATTCGCGCCACCGCGCCGACACCGCCGCGATGCATGCGGCAGAGCACTGGCGCGATACGCTGCTCTCGCGGCCGCAGGCATTGACCGACTTCGTCGATCGCTATCCGCGTGCCGCCGGGGGCGATCTGCACGCGCTGGTGCGCGCGGCGCGCCGCGAGGTCGACCAGCAGCGGCCCGGACGCAATTTCCGCGAACTATTCCGCGCGCTGAAACGCGCAATCACCGAGGAGCTCGAAGATGACGAACGATGATGCCGCCGCACGATCCGCCGACGCCGACACGCTGGTCGTCGGCCTGGTGTCGATCAGCGATCGCGCATCGTCGGGCGTCTATCAGGACCAGGGACTGCCGGCGCTGCAGGATTGGCTGTCGGCGGCGATCGCGACGCCGTGGCGCGCCGAAACGCGGCTGATCCCCGACGAACGCAACATGATCGAGTCGACGCTGATCGAGCTGGTCGATCGCGCCGGCTGCCATCTGGTGCTGACGACCGGAGGCACCGGACCCGCGCCGCGCGACGTGACGCCCGAGGCGACGCGGGCCGTCGCCGACCGGGAAATGCCGGGGTTCGGCGAGCAGATGCGGCAGATCAGCCTGAACTTCGTTCCGACCGCGATCCTGTCGCGCCAGGTCGCGGTGATTCGCGGCCGGGCGCTGATCATCAACCTGCCGGGTCAGCCGAAATCGATCAAGGAGACGCTCGAAGGGCTGAAGGAAGCCGACGGGCGCGCGCGCGTGCACGGTATCTTCGCCGCCGTCCCGTATTGCCTGGACCTGATCGGCGCGCCGTACGTCGAGACCCACGACGCGGTGTGCCGCGCCTTTCGGCCGAAGAACGCGCAACGCGCGCCGCGCAGCTGACGGTCGCGGGCCGGGCGCGCTCGACGCGACCCACCTGCGACGGCGCCGCGTGCCGCTCGACTACTGCTTTCGGCGCGCCTCGATCACCCCCGACACGTCGCGCACCGCGACCAGCGTCTGGTTCAGCCGCTCGATGTCGGGCACCTCGACGGTGAATTGCATCAGCGCATCGTGCCCGCGGCTGACGCTCTGCACGGCGATCACGTTCAGCTTGTCGCGGGCGAACACGTCCGACACGTCGCGCAGCAGCCCTTGGCGGTCGCGCGCGCGCAGCACCACGTCGACCGGGTACACGCGCGGCTCGCCCGGGACGCCCCACGACGTCGGCAGCACGCGTTCGGGCGCGCGGCGCGCCATCTCGGCGAAGCTGCGGCATCCGACGCGATGCACCGACACGCCGCGGCCGCGGGTGACGAAGCCGACGATCGGATCCGGCGGCGCCGGGCGGCAACAGCGCGCCAGCTGCGTCATCAGGAAATCGACCCCGACCACGAGCACGCCGGCCCGATCCGGCGTGCGCGACGGCCCGCGCAGCACGGCCGGTTGAGGCTCGGGCTC
>DATLGW010000005.1:0-3279 GCA_035540315.1 Burkholderiaceae bacterium
GTTGTGCCCGGGCGGCGACCACGGCCAGCGCTGCGCCGGGCCGTGGTCGCCGCCCGGGCACAACACGATCAGCATCGCATCGTCGGAGAGCCCGAGCCGCTCGCGCAGCGCGCGCTCGCGTTCGCGGTTGCGCATCAGCACCGGCGCCGGGATCGCCGGCAGCGGCTGGTCGGGTGCGAACGCGAGCCGCGCGAAGCGCTCGGCGGTCGGCGCGCCGCCGGCGTGACGGTGTTCGCAGTTGATCAGGCCCCAGTGCCAGCGCGATGCGATGCCGACGCGCTGCGGGATGCCCGCGAGCCACGGCGCAATCGCGGCACGCCGCTTGTGCGGCAGCACGTAGGCGCGCTCATAGCGCCGCGCGCCCAGCCGGCGTGCGAGCCCCACCTTCGCCAGCGGCTGCAGCTCGCCGAATCCGTGCGACGACTCGATCACTTCGCTGACTTCCGCGACCGCGCGGAACAGCGGCGCGATCGACGGCTTGGCCAGCACGTCGATGCGCCGGGCCGGATCGAACCGCTTCAGCAACGCGATCAGAGGCTGCGCCATCACGGCATCGGCGACCGTGCAGGGCGCGATGATCAGGGTTCGCGACACGCTGGAGAGCTCCTGTGAGCCCTCGGATTCTGCGCCCGCAGCCGCAGGCGCGGAAAGCCAAAACGTCACAACTGCCGCGGATCACGCGCGAACGCGCGCTCGCGGGTCGCGCGTCAGTGATGCCCGGGCACCGAGCCCGGCTTGAGGCGGTACAGCGTGCCGCAGTACGGGCAGCGCGCCTCGCCCGACACCGAGACCTCGAGGAACACGCGCGGATGATGATTCCACAGCGGCATCCGCGGGTTCGGGCAGAACGCCGGCAAATCGGCGCCGTCGAGCTCGACGGCGGCCGGCGCCTGGTTCGGACGCGGGGGGTTCTGGCTCATTCGACGAACGGGCGAGACCGGGGCCGTGCGCGCATCACGCGGCTCAGACGGCGCTCAGCCATTCGCGATAACGCTCGGACTTGCCGGCGACCACGTCGAAGAACAGCTGTTGCAGCCGCTCGGTCACCGGGCCGCGCTTGCCTTCGCCGATCGGACGGTCGTCGAGCTCGCGGATCGGCGTGATCTCGGCGGCAGTGCCGGTGAAGAACGCCTCGTCGGCGCAGTACATCTCGTCGCGCGTGATGCGTTTCTCGATCACCTCGATGCCCAGGTCGCGCGCCATCGTGATCACCGCGTCGCGCGTGATGCCGTCCAGGCACGACGCGAGATCCGGCGTGTAGATCCGCCCGCGGTTCACGATGAACACGTTCTCGCCCGAGCCCTCGGACACGTAGCCGTCGGTATCGAGGAGCAGCGCTTCGTCGTAGCCGTGGGCGGTGACTTCCTGGTTCGCGAGGATCGAGTTGATGTAGTAGCCCGACGCTTTCGCGCGGACCAGCGACACGTTCACGTGATGACGGGCGAACGACGCGGTCTTCACGCGGATGCCGCGGGTCAGGCCTTCTTCGCCGAGGTACGCGCCCCACGGCCAGGCGGCGACCGCGACGTGGATCGTGTTGCCCTTGGCCGATACGCCGAGCTTCTCGGAGCCGATCCATGCGATCGGGCGCAGATAACACGACTCGAGCTTGTTCGCGCGCACGACTTGCTTCTGCGCATCGATCAGCTGGTCGAACGAATACGGCAGCTGCATCTGGAAGATCTTCGCCGAGTTGAACAGCCGCCGCGTGTGCTCGCGCAGCCGGAAGATCGCCGTGCCGCCGGCAGTCTTGTACGCGCGAACGCCCTCGAAGACCGCCATGCCGTAGTGCAACGAATGCGTGAGCACGTGGATCTGCGCGCTGCGCCAGTCCACCAGTTTGCCGTCGAACCAGATGTGTCCGTCGCGATCGGCCATCGACATGGCTGAAACTCCTCGTTGGGCGAACCGGGAATTCTATCGGAACGGTGCCGGCGCCGTGGCCGGGCGATTGTTACACTAGCGGCTTTTGCGCCTCGTCCTCCGCCTGCCCCCGATGCTGTCGAATCTGCCGGTCCAGCTGACCGTGCTCGCCGCGCTGCAGGCGCTGCTGCTGATCAACAACTCGACGCTGATCGCGATCAACGGCCTGGCCGGCTATGCGCTCGCCGAGAACAAGGCGCTCGCGACGCTGCCGGTCACCGGTTACGTCGTCGGCGCAGCGGTCGCCAGCATGGCCACTGCGCAGCTGATGCGCCACCTCGGCCGGCGGGCGGGCTACACGATCGGTTCGGTGGTCGCGGTGCTCGGCGCCGCATTGGGGTGGTACGCGATCCACGTCGGCAGCCTGGCGCTGCTCGTGTTCGCGACGTTCGTGACCGGCACCTACAACGCGTTCGGCGCCAGCTACCGGTTCGCCGCCGCCGACGTGTCCGATGCCTATCGGCCGTCGTTTCGGGCGCGCGCGATCTCGCTGGTGCTGGCCGGCGGCATCGTCGGCGGCGTGATCGGACCGGAGGTGTCGAAGTTCACGCGCACCGCGTTGCCGGAGCTCTTCGCCGCGTCTTACCTCGCACTGGGCGGCTTTGCGCTGATGTCGCTGGCGCTGGCGCAGCTGTTGCGGCTGCCGCATGCCGGCGCCACGGTCGCAGCGGCGCCGGCGCGGCCGCTGGCGCAGATCCTGCGCCAGCCGGCGGCCTGGATCGCGGTGATGGTGTGTGCGCTGTCGTACGGCGTGATGAACCTGATCATGGTCGCGACGCCGCTCGCAATGGAGGTCTGCCAGCATCCGTACGCTGCGGCCGCGTTCGTGCTGCAGTGGCACGTGATCGGCATGTTCGCCCCCGGCCTGGTCACCGGCAGCCTGATCACGCGTTTCGGTGCGCTGCCGATCATCGTCGTCGGCTGCCTGTTGATGATCGGCTGCGTCGCGATCGCGGTCAGCGGCTTGGCGCTGACGCAGTTCGTGCTCGCGCTGGCGCTGCTGGGCGTAGGGTGGAACTTCATGTTCACCGGAGGAACCGCGCTGCTGACGACCGTGTACCGGCCGCAGGAGCGCGCGAAGGTGCAGGGTTTCAGCGACTTCTGCATGTTCGCGACGATGATCACGTCGTCGCTGGCGTCGGGGGCGCTGCTGTACGTGAACGGCTGGTTCGCGATCAACCTGCTGTCGCTGCCGTTCGTGCTGGCGCCGCTCGCGGCGGTGCTGTGGCTGCTGCGCCGCCAGGCCGCACTGCAGGTGCGGCCCGCCGCATAGCCGGCGGGCCGTTGCGCGTGTCCCGCAGCGCGGTCCCGCTGCTGCGCCGGCCCGAGTTTCGCGCGGGCTCGAGGCTGGTGGCC
>DATLGW010000006.1:0-5245 GCA_035540315.1 Burkholderiaceae bacterium
GCCGCGCGCGCATGGCAGCAGGCCGGCGCCGCGGCGTTGCCGATCGAGCCGCTGTCGGCGTTTGCGGCGCTGCCGCCGCAGGCGCCGGTGCTGGTGATCGACGGCCTGTTCGGCATCGGATTGACCCGCGCGCTGCCGCCCGCGGCCGAAGCGGCCGTCGAATTGCCCGCGCGCCACGACTGGCCGGTCATCGCCGTCGACGTGCCCAGCGGGTTGCTGCCCGATACCGGGCGGGCGGCCGGCGATGGCGCCGTGGTTCGCGCAGCGGTCACCGTGACGATGATCGGCGACAAGCCGGGGCTGCACACCGGCGCCGGCCGGGACGCTGCCGGGCAGGTGCGGGTCGCGACGCTCGGGCTGGCGCTGCCGCAACCCGACGGCGAGTTGCTCGGCGCCGGCGCGCTCGATGCGAGCGCGCTGCAGCGGCCGCAGGATTCGCACAAGGGTCGCTTCGGCGACCTGCTGGTGATCGGCGGCGCCCCGGGAATGACCGGCGCGGCGTTGCTCGCTGCGCTCGGTGCGCAGGCCGCAGGCGCCGGCCGCATCTACGTCGCCGCGCTCGATCCGCTGCCGGCCGATCCTGCGCACCCGGAGCTGATGACGCGAAAGCTGCCCACGGGGCGCGCCGAACTCGGCGACGCGACCGCGATCGTGATCGGCTGCGGCCTCGGGCGGTCGACCCGCGCTGCCGAATCGGTCGCCGCGGCGATCGCGCACGGCGCCGCGCTCGTTGCCGATGCCGATGCGCTGAACGCGATCGCGGCCGATCCGACGCTCGCCGAATCGCTGCGCGCGCGCGCCGATCGCGACGCAGCGACGGTGTTGACGCCGCATCCGCTCGAAGCGGCGCGGCTGCTGCAGGCGACGACTGCCGCAGTCCAGTCCGATCGGATTGCTGCGGCGCTCGCGTTGGCGCGCCGCTATCGCGGTCTGGTCGTGCTCAAAGGCTCGGGCAGCGTGATCGCGGCGCCGGACGGCCGCTGGGCGATCAACGGCAGCGGCGGCCCGGCGCTCGCGACGGCCGGCTCGGGCGACGTGCTCGCGGGTGCGATCGGCGGGCTGCTCGCGGCGCGCGTGCCGCCCTGGCAGGCGACGCGGCTCGCGGTGTGGGCGCACGGCGCCGCCGGCGACGCGATCGCCGAGCGCGACGGCGTGCTCGGAGTGGCCGCCGGCGCGCTGCCGGCGGCGATCCGCGACGCGCTCAACCGGCTGCCGGCACGACCCGCGGCGACCGCGTGACGCGTTCGGGCAGCAAACGGCCGCTGGCCAGCGTCAGCGTGCGATCGCAGCGCCGCGCCAGCTCGGGATCGTGCGTGACCAGCAGCAGCGTCGCCCGCGCCTCCCGGTTCAGCTCGAACAGCAGCTCGATGATCCGGGCGCCGGTCGCATGATCGAGGCTGCCGGTCGGCTCGTCGGCCAGCAGCAGCGGCGGCCGAGGCACGAACGCGCGCGCCAGCGCGACCCGCTGCTGCTCGCCGCCCGACAGCGTGCGCGGGTAGTGGCTGGCGCGATCCGCCAGACCGACCCGCTCGAGCAGCTCGCGCGCGCGCGCCGGCGCATCGGCCCGCCCGGCCAGCTCCAGCGGCAGCATCACGTTCTCCAGCGCGGTCATCTGCGGCAGCAGCTGGAACGACTGGAACACGAAACCGATGTTCGCGGCGCGCCAACGCGCGCGCGCATCCTCGTCCAGCTCGAACAGCTCGCAACCCAGCGCCGACACCCGCCCGTGTGTGGGCAGATCCAGCCCAGCGAGCAGACCGAGCAGCGTCGACTTGCCCGATCCCGACGCGCCGACGATCGCGACCGTGCCGCCGGCCTCGACGCTGAAGCCGACGTCGTCGAGAATGGTCAGCCAGCCCCCGGCATCCCGGACCTTCTTCGATAGGTGTTCAACGGTGATCGCAGTCATCCGCCGAAGTGTAGCCTGCGCCCGCGCCCTGGCCGCTGCAATGCTGCTGACGCTCGCGGTGATCGCGCCGGGATCGTTCGCAGCCAGCGCCACGCCCGCCGACGCGACGAGAACGCTGCTGGTGCTCGGCGACAGCCTGTCGGCCGAATACGGGCTGGCGCGCGGCCAGGGCTGGGTCGCGCAGCTCGAGCAACGGCTGGCCGAGCAGCGGCTGCCTTGGACGATCGTCAATGCGAGCATCAGCGGCGAGACCAGCGCCGGCGGGCGCAGCCGGCTGCCGGACCTGCTGCGCCGGCATCAGCCGTCGATCGTGCTGATCGAGCTCGGCGCGAACGACGGCCTGCGCGGTCTGCCACTGCAGGCGCTGGAGGCGAATCTGCGCGAGATGGTGCGGATGTCGGTGCAGGCGCGCGCGCAGCCGGTCCTCGTCGGCATGATGATCCCCCCGAATTTCGGCCGCGCGTATGCCGACCAGTTCGCTGCCGTGTTCGAGCGGGTCGCCCAGACCGAGCAGGTGCCGTGGGTGCCGTTCCTGCTGGCCGGCGTCGCGGACGACCCGGCACTGTTCCTGGACGACCGGATCCATCCGAACGCGCGCGCGCAGGCGATCCTGCTCGACAACGTGTGGCCGGTGCTCGAGCCGCTGCTGCGCTCGCGCCGCTGACCCGCCGATGCGCCCGCAGCTGCTCGATTGCATCGATGGCTTCGCCTACCAGGCCTGCGGCCCGGCGCGCGATCGGCTCGATTCGGTCAGCGCCGGGTTCTCCGCGCTGACCGGCCATTCCGCCGATCGCTTCACCGGCGATGCGGGCGAGCGCTACGCGCTGCTGATCGATCCGCAGGACCAGGCCCGGGTGGCCGACGCGATCGCGCAGGCGATCGCGACGCGCCAGCGGTTCGACGTCGAGTACCGGCTGCTGCGCGCGGACGGCGAACGCCGCTGGGTCCGCGAGCGCGGCATCGCCGTCGCCGACGCGACCGATGCGCCGCCGCGAATCGACGGCTGGGTCGAGGACGCCGATGCGGCGCGGCGCGCACTCGATGCGGCCCGCGAAGCGCTGCAGCGCGAGCGCCGCTTCATCGAGCATGCGGCCGAAGGCATCTTCGAGACCACGCCCGACGGCCGGTTCCTGCGGGCGAACCCGGCGCTCGCGCGGCTGCTCGGCTATCCGGACCCGGCGTCTCTGATCGAGCGGCTGAACGTCGCTCGGCACCGGTTCTACGTCGACCCGCAGGCGCGCGACGAGCTGCTGCGGCGCCTGGAGCACGACGGGCGGGTCGAGCAGTTCGAGGCGCGGGTCCGCCGTGCCGACGGCCGCGTGTTGTGGATCAGCGAGAACGTGCATGCAGTGCGCGACGACAAGGGCCGGCTGTCGCGCCTGCAGGGCACCCTCGTCGACATCAGCGAGCGCAAGGCGCAGGAGTTGCGCAGCGCGACCGGCGCGCTGCACGACCCGTTGACCGGGCTGCCGAACCGCGCGCTGCTGCGCGATCGGCTGCAGCATGCGATCGAGGCGGCGCAGCGGCGTCGGCGACTGCTGGCGGTGATCGTGTTCGACGTCGATGCCGCCGCAGCGACGGCGCCGCCGCTGCGGCCGGCCGTGCGCGACGATCTGCTGCGCGCCGCCGCCGCCCGCCTGCCCGACTGCGTTCGCGCCAGCGATACGGTCGCGCGTTACGGCGCCGAACGTTTCGTTCTGCTGTTGCAGGACGACGTCGATGCCGCATCGATCGCTCAAGTGACCCAGCGCGTGCTGGCCGAGCTCGCGCGGCCGATTCCCGTCGACGCGCACGAGGCGACGCCGCGCTGCAGCCTCGGCATCAGCGTCTATCCCGACCATGGCACCGACGCCGACACGCTGCTGCGGCATGCCGAGTTCGCGATGCACGAAGCCCGCCGCGCCGGACCGAACACGTTCCGGATGTACACGGCGGAGCTGACGCACGCGGTCGCGCAGCGCGTGAACCTCGCAGGCCGACTGCGTCAGGCGCTGCAGCGCGACGAGTTCGAGCTGCACTTTCAGCCGAAGCTGATGCTCGTCGGTGCGCGACCGGTCGGGGCCGAGGCGCTGCTGCGCTGGAAGCCGGCACAGGGTCCGGGCGCGCCGCCGTCGCAGTTCATTCCGGTTGCCGAAGACTCGGGTCTGATCGAAACGCTCGGCCAATGGGTGATCGACGCCGCCTGCACGGCCGCGGTGCAGTGGCAGCGCGAGCTCGGCGTGCCGCTGCCGGTGTCAGCGAACGTGTCGGCGCGTCAGTTCCGGCACACGGACCTGGTCGCGACCGTACGCCGGGCGCTTGCACAAAGCGGGCTGGCGCCCCAGTCGCTGGAGATCGAGATCACCGAGAGTTGCCTGGCCGACGACAGCGGCCGGTTCCTGCGGGTGCTCGGCGAGCTGAAGGCGCTCGGTGTCGCGTTGTCGATCGACGACTTCGGCACCGGCTATTCGAGCATGGCCTATCTGATGCACCTGCCGATCGATCGGCTGAAAATCGATCAGGCGTTCGTCGCAGGCCTCGCGGCGGACGCGCCGAACGACGCGATCCTGCGCGCGATCGTCGGGCTCGGTCACAGCCTTGGGCTGAAGGTGCTCGCCGAAGGCGTCGAAACCGAGCGCCAGCGCCAGCGCTTGGCTGCGCTCGGCTGCGACGAGGCGCAGGGCTATCTGTTCTCGCCGCCGGTGCCGCTGCCGCGGATCACCGCCTATCTGCGCGACACGCTGGCGCGCGCGCCCGATCAGGCGCTCTGACGAGTGTCCGAGCCGGACGAGCGGATCAGCGCCTCGGCGCGCAGCCGGATGTAGCGCGCCTTGGTCTTCTCGGCATCGCCGTCGCCCTCGGCGATCGCGCGTGCCCAGGTCGCTCGATGCACGGTGCGGCTCTCCAGCTCGTTGAGCGCCTGCTCGTACGGATTCTCGACGCGACGCAACGGCGCCGGAATCGGCTCGGCCGCACGTGCGCCGCCGTTGTCGGCCGCGGGCTTGGCTGCGGCCGTTCGCGCCGCCTGTGCGCCGCCGATCGCGGACGTTGCCGCGCCCGCGGCAGCGCCGTGCGCAGCGGCCTCCGCGCCGGATGCCGGACGAGCGGCGGCCGGTTGCGGTTGTGCCGGCTGGGGCGGCTGGGGCGGCTGCCCCGGCGAACCTGCGGCGGATCCGGCCGCATGGGCGCGATCCGGCGCCGCAGCGCTTGCCAGTGGCGCAGCCGCTGGCTGCAGCGCGGCTGCCGGCGCGGGACTGCGCGAACTCGCGGGCGCTGCCGCCGTGCGGGCGAACGCCGGTTCGGCTGCGTTGTCGGTGCCGGTCGAACGCTCGCTGCGCTCAGGCGGCGCAGGGCCGC
>DATLGW010000007.1:0-4174 GCA_035540315.1 Burkholderiaceae bacterium
GTCGGAGGAACGACCCATGACACAGATGCTCCGTTCATTGGCGCTGGCGGCCTCGCTGCTGCTCGCGCCGGCCGCTGCCGCAGTCGCGGCGCCGGATTCCGCGCTCGCCGCTGCGCAGACGGCGCCGGTGCTGATTGCGCAGGCAGCTGCGACGCCGGCGCCCGCGGCGGCCGCGCCGGCCACTGCGCCGGCCACCGGCGTGGCGCCCGGCACCGTCGCCGAAACCGCGCCGGTCGCGAGCAAGCCCGACACCGCCTGGCTGATGATCAGCACGGTGCTGGTGATCCTGATGGTGATCCCGGGGCTGGCGCTGTTCTACGGCGGACTCGTGCGCAGCAAGAACATGCTGTCGGTGCAGATGCAGGTGCTGATGGTGTTCTCGATGATCAGCGTGCTGTGGGTCGTCTACGGCTACACGATGACGTTCGGCGGCTCGGGCGCGTTCTTCGGCAACCTCGACAAGCTGTTCCTGCGCGGCGTGACGCCCGATTCGGTCGGCGCGACGTTCAGCAAGGGCGTGTACATCCCCGAGTACGCGTTCATCGCGTTCCAGGGCACGTTCGCCGCGATCACCGCGGCGCTGATCGTCGGGGCGTTCGCCGAGCGGGTCCGCTTCTCGGCGGTGCTGCTGTTCGCGCTGATCTGGTTCACGTTCTGCTACATCCCGATCGCGCACATGGTCTGGTACTGGGACGGCCCGGACGCGATCACCAGCGAAGAGACGCTGGCGACGGTGACTGCGAATGCCGGCTGGCTGTGGCAGAAGGGCGCGCTCGATTTCGCCGGCGGCACCGTCGTGCACATCAATGCCGGCGTTGCCGGACTGGTGGGCGCGTACATGATCGGCAAGCGGATCGGTTACGGCCGCGAGGCGATGGCGCCGCATTCGCTGGCGCTGACGATGGTCGGCGCATCGCTGCTGTGGGTCGGCTGGTTCGGCTTCAATGCCGGCTCCAATCTCGAGGCCAACGGCACGACGGCGATGGTCGTCGTCAACACCGTGGTCGCGACTGCGGCCGCCGTGATGTCGTGGGG
Organism: Burkholderiaceae bacterium; assembly: GCA_035540315.1. GTDB lineage: Bacteria > Pseudomonadota > Gammaproteobacteria > Burkholderiales > Burkholderiaceae_E > DATLGW01. The sequence goes on from DATLGW010000007.1 coordinate 1,036, forward strand.
CCTGGCCGAGTGGATGAGCAAGGGCAAGCCGTCGATGCTCGGCGCAGCGTCGGGCGCGATCGCCGGGCTGGTCGCGGTCACGCCGGCCTGCGGCTTCGTCGGGCCGGTCGGCGCGATCGTCATCGGCCTGCTCGCGGGCGCCGTGTGCCTTTGGGGGGTCAACGGCCTGAAGCGGATGCTCGGCGCCGACGACTCGCTCGACGTGTTCGGCGTGCACGGCCTGGGAGGCATCCTGGGTGCGCTGCTGACCGGCGTGTTCGCGGCGCCGGCGCTGGGCGGCGCGGGAATCTTCGATTACGTCGCGAACGCCGCCAGCACCGACTACTCGATCGCATCGCAGGTCTGGGTGCAGGCGCAGGGGGTGCTGGTCACGATCGTGTGGTCGGGGGTCGTGTCGCTGGTCGCGTTCAAGCTGGTCGATCTGATGGTCGGGCTGCGCGTGCCCGAGGACGAGGAGCGCGAGGGTCTGGACATCACGTCGCACGGCGAGTCGGCCTACCACTCCTGAGCCGACGCGCGCGGCAGCGGCAGCCGGTTCGCCGGCTGCCGGTTGCCGGCAGGTCGCTCACCGCGGCGTGCCGAGCGCCTGCGTCCAGAAGATCACGGTGTCGGTATCGCGATTGATCGCGAATGCGGCGCCCATCTGCGTGAACTGCGGGTTCATCAGGTTCTCGCAGTGCCCGGGACTGGCGACCCAGCCGGCGACCACGCGTTCGGGCGCGCCTTGGCCGGTCGCGATGTTCTCGCCGATCCGCTGCCAGCGGTAGCCGGCCTGGGTCGCCCGCTGGCCAACCTCGCTTCCGTCGCTGCCGCGATGGCTGAAACGATTGTTGCGCGCCATGTCCCGGCTGTGCGCATGCGCCGCCTGGCCGAGCGCATCGTTCCACTGCAGCGGCGGCGCCGCATCGAAGCGCTTGTCGCCGCAGGCGCGCGGCTGCGAGCGCGCGTCGTTCGTCAGTTGCAGCACCCGCTGCCCGGCCTGCCGCCAGTCGCCCAGCTCGGTCTCGATCAGCGGTTGCGCCAGCACGATCCGCCATGCGTTGCCGTCGCGGGAAACGCCGATTTCCACCAGCGCGGGATCGAGCAGCGTGCGGCAGTACCGTTGCGTGAGCAGCCGCATCGCGCCGGCGGCATCGCCCGGGCCGGCGACGCCGATCGCCTGCGCGCGCCGCGCGAGGTAGCCGGCGCTGCGCAGTGCCTGCTGCAGCGGCGTGCCGGCGTCGAACTGCGCGCGCGCGAGCGCGTCGTTCGGTGCCAGCGGCGGGGCGGCCGGCACCGTCGTGCCGTCGCACTCGCGGGCCTCGCTGCGGAAGTCGTTGATCCGCTGCGCGAGCGCCGCCGCCGCGTTGCCGGCAGACGCCGTCTGCGCAGCCGCAATCGGCGCCGCAAGCGAAAGCAGCGCGATGGCGATCGCGCGCAGCGCGGTGCGGGGGCGGCAATCGGACGGCTTCATCGGCCGGATTATCGGTGCTGGGACGCGGCGGCGCCCGATTCCCCAACGCCGGTTGCTACCATTGCCGGCGATGTCGCCGAATCCGACTGCGCCCGCCGCCGGCTGGGCGCGCCGCCCCTGGACCCCGTGGCTCGCTGCGCTGATCGCGCTCGCGCTCGCATCGGCCGTGCGCCATTGGATCGTCGAGCCGCCGGCGTTCGCGCATGCGTGCGACCCGGCGCCGTGGGCCGGCTGGTGCGCAGCGCGCAGCCTGGTGCTGCGCAGCTTCATCAACGCCGAGATCGGCTGGTTCGCGCTTGCGGCCGGCGTCGCGGCAGCGCTGACCCGTTGGCGCGGGTTGGCGCAGGTCGCGCTGGTGGCCGGCTGCGCCGGGCTGGTGCTCTACAGCTACGAGCCGGCAGCGGTCGGCGGCTTGCTCGGCGTGCTGGTGCTCGCGCGCGCGGCCGCGCCGGCCCCGCGGCGGTAGAGCAATCCGCTGCCGATTGCCGCCAACGCAATCACCACTGCGACGAATCCCACCGCCTGCAGATTCGACGGCCGCTCCAGCGCGATCACCAGCAGCCCGCCGGCGGCGATCGTCGCCGCCAGCCATCGCTCCTCGATTCCGCCGCGGAAGCGGGCAGCGCCGGCGATCCACAGCAGCGCGCTCGCCGCCAGCGGCACGATGTACAGCGGCGTCGGAAAGCCGCGGTAGCGCCCGTCGAACACGTGGAGCACGATCATCGTCGCCGCGCCGAACAGGAACGCCGCGTTCAGCAGCGACAGCCCGTGCAGCGGCGTGACCGCGGCACGGCGGCGGATCCTCGCCAGCGTTTCGGCTGCCGCCGGCACGACCCGATTGCGCCGATCGAGGCAGCGGAGCGCGAGCCCGGCATACGCGAGCGCCAGCAGCGTGTAGCCGGTCGACACCGTCCACTCGAGCAGATACCGGTTCCAGGTGACCAGGTAGCGCCACTGCAGCGCCAGCACCGCGCCCAGCGCGGCCCCGGCGAGCGCGGCAGCCAGCAGATGCCGGCCGCGGCCGCGAGCCCTCGGGTTCGCTCCGCCACGCGGCCCGGCCCCGGCGCCGAATGCGGCGATTGCGCCGAACAGCGCCGCGCCGGCAGCCGCGGCAATCGGGCCGGCGTGCCAGTCCGGCACTTCGGCAACCGGCCCGCGCCAGGGGAACTTCAGTTCGCCGTGGCGGTCCAGCAGACCCCACGCTCCGCCCATAGCGCCTTCGAGCTGGCGCTTCCACGGCTGGTCGAACGCCTCGATCAGGTTGTAGCGCAGCGCGTGCTGCTGGGCCGCATGCGTGAACTCGCGTACGAAGCGTGCCTGCGCGACCCGGCCGGGCACCGCCTCGCGCCGGGCGCGGCCGGCACTGGGCCAGCCGGTCTCGCCGATCAGCAGCGCCTTGTCCGGGAACCGCGCCTGCATCAGCCGGTGGATGTCGACCACGTGCGCGATCGAGCCGTCGATGCCGACCGGCTCGTCCTCCCAGTACGGCAGGATGTGGATCGTCACGAACGACACCGCCGGCGCCAGCGCGGGGTGCTGATTCCAGAACTCCCAGACGTCGGCATAAGTGACCGGCACCGCGGTCGCCTGGCGGACCCGGTCGATGTACCGGATCAGCTCGGATTCCGGCAATTCCCGACGCAACAGCACCTCGTTGCCGACGATGATCGCCCGCAGCACGTCCGG
>DATLGW010000008.1:0-8189 GCA_035540315.1 Burkholderiaceae bacterium
GGTCACCAGCGTCGGATCCTCGATCCGGCGCACCGAGTGGCCGCTGCCGAAGCGGCCGGGCGGCGCGGCAGCGGCCACTCGGTGCGCCGGTCATCGGATCGGGGGCAGGACGCGACACGGCGACTCTCCCGCGCTCACGCAGGGCGGGAAGCCTGCAGCGCCGCGGCCGCCTGGCGCACCGCCGCGACGATGTTCACATAGCCGGTGCAGCGGCACAAATTGCCGTCGAGCGCATGGCGGATCTGCGCGTCGTCGGGGTCCGGGCAGCGCGCCAGCAGCGCAGCGGTGGCCATGATCATTCCCGGCGTGCAGAAGCCGCACTGCAGCCCGTGGCAGTCGATGAACGCCTGCTGGATCGGATGCAGCGCCGCGAGGTCCCCGAGCGATTCGACGGTGCGGATCTCGGTGCCGTCGGCCTGCACGGCCAGCACGGTGCAGCTCTTGACCGGTTCGCCGTTCATCAGCACCACGCAGCAGCCGCACTGCGTGGTGTCGCAGCCGACGTGGGTCCCGGTCAGGCGCAGGTCGTCGCGCAGCAGATCGACCAGCAGCCGGCGGTTCGGCACGTCGCGGGTCAGCGGCTCGCCGTTGATCGTCAGGTTGACGGTGGTCATCGTGATGTGGTGTCGCGGGTGATGCGGCGCAAGCACCGCAGCGGGACTGAACAGTCCGCTGAATCTTAACGGATTCCGGCGGCGGCGCCGGCCGGCGCCGCCGGGCCCAGCACTCAGTCGAGCTCGAACGCGCCCTCGTAGCGCGCCTTCAGCGACTCGGCCTGCACGTCCTTGTCCATCACGCAGTTGCCGACCGCGAGCACCTCGATCTCGGTGCCCATGAAGCAGCGGAACGCATCCTCGGGCGTGGCCACGATCGGCTCGCCGCGCACGTTGAACGACGTGTTCACCAGCACCGGGCAGCCGGTCAGCGCCTTGAAGCGCGTCAGCAGCGCGTGATAACGCGGGTTCGTGTGCCGGTGCACGGTCTGGATCCGCGCCGAGTAGTCGACGTGCGTGACCGCGGGGATCGTCGAGCGCGGCACGTTGAGCTTGTCGATGCCGAACAGCCGCTGCTGCGCGTCGGTCATCGGGATCCGCTTGCCGGCGACCACGTCGGCCACCAGCAGCATGTACGGACTGTCGTCGTCGATCTCGAACCACTGCGACACGTCCTCGCGCAGCACGCTGGGCGCGAACGGCCGGAACGATTCGCGGTACTTGACCTTCAGGTTCAGCGTCTTCTGCATCGTCGGCGAGCGGGGATCGCCCAGGATCGAGCGCGCGCCCAGCGCGCGCGGGCCGAACTCCATTCGGCCCTGATGCCAGCCGACCGCCTTGCCTTCGGCCAGCGCGGTGCCGCAATAGTCGATCAGCGCGTCGTCGGACAGCTGCACGAATTTCGCGCCCGCGGCCGTCAGCCGCCGCGCGATCTCGTCGTCCGAGTACTCGGGCCCCAGGTACGCGCCCTTCATCGCGTCGCCGGGCACCGGCGTGCGCGGCTTGCCGTGCATCAGGTGGTAGGCGCCGAGCGCCGCGCCCAGCGCGCCGCCGGCGTCGCCGGCGGCCGGCTGGATCCAGATCCGGTCGAACACGCGCTCGCGCAGCAGCTTGCCGTTGGCCACGCAATTGAGCGCGACCCCGCCGGCCAGGCACAGGTTGCGCAGGCCGGTCGCGCGCTGCGCGCCGCGCGCGAGCCTGATCACGACCTCCTCGGTCACCTGCTGGATCGACGCGGCCAGGTCCATCTCGCGCTGCGTCAGCCTCGCCTCGGGCTTGCGCGGCGGCCCGCCGAACAGCCGGTCGAACTCGGCGTTCGTCATCGTCAGCCCGGTGCAGTAGTCGAAGTACGCCATGTTCAGCCGGAAGCTGCCGTCGTCCTTGACGTCGATCAGGTGCTCGCGGATCCGCTGCGCGTACTTCGGCTCGCCGTACGGCGCGAGCCCCATCACCTTGTATTCGCCCGAGTTGACCTTGAAGCCGGTGTAGTACGTGAACGCCGAGTACAGCAGCCCCAGCGAGTGCGGGAAATGGATCTCCTTGTGCACCTGCAGCGCGTTGCCGCGGCCCACCGCCAGCGACGTCGTCGACCACTCGCCCACGCCGTCCATCGTCAGCACCAGCGCCTCGTCGAACGGCGACGGGAAGAACGCGCTGGCGGCGTGGCTCAGGTGGTGCTCGGAGAACAGCAGCCGCGACTGCCAGTCGACGCCTTCGCCGAGCACCCGCTTGAGCTCGCCGACCAGCACCGTCTTCTGGAACAGCTTGTCCTTCAGCCACACCGGCAGCGCAGTCGCGAACGAGCGGAATCCGCGCGGCGCGAACGCAAGGTACGTCTCGAGCAGCCGTTCGAACTTCAGGAACGGCTTGTCGTAGAAAACGACCCAGTCGATCGCGTCGGCGCGCCCGCCCGCGCACTCGATGCAGTAGCGCACCGCGTGCTCCGGAAACGACGGATCGTGCTTGCGCCGCGTGAAGCGCTCCTCCTGCGCGGCCGCGACGATCTCGCCGTCGACGACCAGGCAGGCGGCTGCGTCGTGGTAATAGGCCGAGATGCCGAGGATGCGCATCAGAACAGCGTGTAGATGAACGGAGCGACCACCGAGCCCTGCGCCAGGATCAGCAGACCGCCGAGCACCACCATCACGATGATGATCGGCATCATCCACATCTTCTTGCGCGCCCTAAGGAACGTCCACAGTTCGGCGAGGAACGACATCCGACGGCAAGCTCCTAGAACTGGTTGCGGAACGACTCGCCCGCCGGTCCCGGCGGGTCGCGGTCGATCCAGTACGATCCGCGCGCCGGGTCGAAGCGCCGCTCGAGCGCGTCGCGCCGCATGATCTTCATCACCAGCGCGACCGGCGTGATCAACAGAAAGAACAGCACGCCGAGCACGATCGGGCTGATGATGCGCCCAAGCAGCAGGCCGAATTTGAACCACCAGCGGTTCGGCGCGGCGAGCCAACGCGGCGCTGCGAGCGCGAGTCCGGCAAACGCGATGGCCGCGATCGCGAGCGCCACCGCCCAGGCAGCCGCGCCGCGGTATGCGAGCCAGAGCGCGATCAACGTGAAGATCGCGCCGAAGAACAAGCCGAACTTGCGTTCGGACGGCAGCGGAGGGTCGGGGAGCGCCATGCGGGTCGCCTTGAAATGCCTCTGAATACTCGACCGCCAGGCATCGTGCCCAGTGCCATCGGATCCTAACCGAGCAGCGAAACGGCGGGCAACGATCGGCGTTCGGACTGTGTGGACTATGTCACTCGCATTCGGGGCAACGCACCCGGTTTCGAACGGCGGGCCGACCACTCGGTCACCGCATGCTGCCGCTTATCGCTTAGCATTCGTGGTGTGGCTGATTTCGACCGCTTCGCGATTTTCGGCGAGACGCGCGAGCTCATCGGGCGTTCGTTCGCCCAGGAGCTGGCCACGGTATTGCCCGAGCTTGCCGGCGACCTCGAGCAGGCGGCCGAGCGCGCCGTCACGGTGCGGGCGCGGCGCGAGCTGCACGCGGCCGCGGCCGTGCTGCGGATCGAGGCCGGCGCCCGCTCGCAGCGGGGGTTGGCGCGGCTGTACGACCTGACGTTCCGGCTGCTCGAGCTGAACCAGTCCGGGCAGCCGCCGGAGCAGGCCGCGTCGGCGCTGCTCGGCGACGAACTGCTCGACGAGCAGATCCTCGCGTCCGAGCTGGGGCAGCGGGTCCGAGAGCTCAGCGGCGCCCGACTGACGAATTTCCTGGCGCGGATTGCGCAGCTGACCCGGCAGGGAGCGGTCGAAGCCCGGATGCCGCTGGGGGCGACCGTGCTGGCGTCGGCCGCGGTCGCGGCGGCGGCGCCTTTCCTCGCGAATCCCAGCGTGACCGCCGCATTGCGCGACGGACTGCTGCGGCGGCTGCCGCCCCGGCTCGCGTCGGTGATCGCAGCGGGCGACGATTACCTGGCGGGGCGCGGCGTCGAGCCGGTCTCGCCGTCCGATCCCGCAACGTCCGAGCCGGCGTCGCAGCCGGAGGCGGCCGCTTCGCTGCCGCCAGCGGCAGAGCGCCCCGTGGATGCGGATTCGCAGCCGGCCACGATGCGCGAAACCGATCCGCAGCACGAGCCGGACCCACAGCGGCAGGCGGCGGCGCACGCGCAGGTCGCGCCGCTCGAGCGTGCGGCCCGCGCGCTGGTTGACGGCGCACAAGCCGCCGAGCTGCTGGGCGAGCATCCGCTGGCGCACGCGGCGAACGCGCCCGCGACATACCGCGACGCAGAGCGGTTGCCGCGCCCCGAAACGCTCGAGCAGGATGCGGTCGCGTTCGCGCATCACGTCGGTGCAGTGCCGTACAGCCGCGAGGCGCGGCGCAGCTTCTTCGATTCGCTGCGGCAGCGGCTGCGCCGCGGCGAGCCGCCGCCGGCGCAGCTTGCGGCGCTGGATCTGGTGGCCGGGATGTTCGACTACGTCGTCGACGACGAGCGCACGCCCGAGGCGGCCAAGCCGCTGCTGTGGCGCCTGCAGCAGCCGGCCGTCACGCTGTCGGCGCTCGACCCGGGTTATCTGGGCGATGACCAGCGCTCGATCCGCCGCCTGGTCGAGAACCTGGGCGCGATCGTGGTCGCGTATTCGGACGAGATCACCAAGGGCAGCGAGCTGTATCGCCGGCTCGAGACGATCGTGCGCGCGGTCGAGGTCGTCGCTGCCGCGCTGCACACCCGCTCGGCGGTGCTGAGCCAGCAGGTGCGCAAGGAGTACCTGCGTGCGGCGCAGGGCGTCGCCCAGCTGGTGCAGCGCGTGGTGCAGGAGCGCGACGAGCTGCAGTCGACGCCGGAGCGCCGCAATCGCCGCGACTATCGGCGGCGCCCGTCGCGCGAGCGAGAGCTCGAGGTCACGCGCCAGCTCGAGCAGGCATTGAACGAACGGCTCGAGCAGCGCCCGGTGCCCGAGTCGGTCCGCGACTTCCTGTTCTCGGTCTGGCTGCGCCAGCTGCGGACCGCGGTGCTGCGCGACGGCGAGGACAGCGCCCAATACCGGCTGTCGATGCAGGTCGTCGACGATCTGCTGTGGAGTCTCGACACCGGCGGAGCCCGGCAGAGCCGCCGCCAGCTCGCGTCGAAGATCCCGCCGCTGATCCGGCTGCTGATGCAGGGCGTGCACGACGTCGGCGCGAAGCCCGAGGAGTTCCGCCCGTTCTTCGACGAACTGTTCCTGATCCATCTGCGCAAGATGCAGCGGGTCAAGCGCGAGGCCGCGCCGGCGCATCAGGACGCCGACCTGCCGGTGCTGAGCGAGCAGGTCGACGGCGTGGCGGCCGACGACGACTTCACGATCCTGCCGCCGACCGTGCCCGATCCCGACGGCGACTCGGGCAGCGCACGTACGCAGGCGAGGGCGGCGACCGAAGCGAAGGCTGCGGCCGCCGTCCGCGCGACGGCCGTGCTGGCCGCAGGCGCTCCGGACAGCGATTCCGCGCCGGACACGGGAGCGGCCAGGGTGCCCGATACGGGCACGCCGTCCGGCGCCCCTCGGCGGCCGGCGCGAGCCGCCGAGGCGGCAGGGCCGCCGCTGGAGGCAACGCTGCAGGCGGCGGTCGAGGCCAGCGACGAGGGCGAGCAGAGCGAGCAGCGACTGCTCGAGCTGCTGAGCTCGCTCGATCTGGAGGATTTCCCGGCGCAGCCGGCGCCGGCACCGTTGAGCGGCGAGCAGGCGGTCGCTGAAATGCGCCGCGGCGACTGGATCGAGCTGTCCGGTCGCGACGGCGAGCCGATGCAGGTCAAGGTCGCGTGGATCAACGCCCGGCGCACGGTCGCGCTGCTGGTTCGGCGCAACGATCGGCGCGCGCTGTCGTTGCGATTGAACGAGCTGCGGTTGCGGTTCGACAAGGGCAAGGCGGCGCTGCTGCGCGGCTGAGCGCGCGCCGCGGGGTCGGATCAGCGCGGCGGGAATGTCACGATGTGATCGGCCGCGAATCGAATGCCGATCGCCTCGCCGAGCGGATGGTTGTGATGGCTCGGCACCAGCGCCAGCAGCAGCTGCCCGCTGGGCAACTGCAGCGTATACAGGAACTCCGCGCCGCGGAACGCCTTGCGCACGATCACCGCATGCACCGGGCTGGCGTCGTCGTGGACGATGTCGTCCGGGCGCAGCAGCACCATCAGCCGCCCGTGGGCGTCGGCATTTCGCTGCGCCTGGGCCCGGTCCTGCGGATGCGCGATCGGCAGCTCGCCCAGCTCGATGCGCACGGCTTCGCCGTCGCTGCGCAGCCGGCCGTCGACGAACACGCCGAGCCCGACGAAATCGGCGACGCTGCGGCTGGTGGGATGGTGATAGAGCCGATACGGCAGGTCCCACTGCGCAATTCGGCCGGCCTCCATCACGCCGACGACGTCGGCCAATGCGAACGCCTCGTACTGATCGTGGGTGACCAGCAGCGTGGTCGTGCCGGTGCGCTTGAGGATCTCGCGCAGGTCCAGCGCCAGCCGCTCGCGCAGATCGGGATCGAGGTTCGAGAACGGCTCGTCCAGCAGCAGCAGCAGCGGCTGCGGCGCCAGCGCCCGCGCCAGCGCGACCCGTTGCTGCTGGCCGCCCGACAGCTCGTGCGGAAAGCGCCGCTGCGTGACCGTCAGGCCGACCAGCTCGAGCATCTGCTCGACCCGTTCGGCGCGCTGCCGCGGCGGCCAGCGCCGCAGCCCGAACGCGATGTTGTCCTTCACGCACAGGTGGGGGAACAGCGCATAGTCCTGGAACACCACGCCGACGCCGCGTTTCTCCGGCGGAATCCCCCGCTCGGGCGATGCGACCCCTTGGCCGCCGATGCGGATGCTGCCGTGGCTCGGGTCGACGAATCCGGCAATCGCGCGCAGCGCCGTCGTCTTGCCGCATCCCGACGCGCCGAGCAGGCAGCCGATCTCGCCGCCGGCCAGCCGGAAGCTGAGCTTGTCGAGCACGTCGACCCAGCCGTGCTCGGACGGGTATCGCACGCACAGCTGGTCGACCTCGAGCGACAGCCCCAGCGGCGCTGCCGCGCGCAGCGGCGCCGCAACGGGCGCAGCCGCGTTGGGGGCGGAGTCGGCGGCAGTGAGCATCCACGCAATCGTAAATGAGTATAATTCGCATTTCAATGGTCGGGCGGAGCGCCGGATGCGGGCGGCAACGAGCGGCGTGAGACCGTGAGCCTGTCGCAACTGCGGGTGGGCCTGGGGCGCGTGGTCTCGGCGCGCCAGTCGCCGTTCACGCTGCTGGCGGTGCTGGTCGCCGCGCTGGTGTCGGCGCCGATCGTCGCGCTGATGGCAATCGCCGCGACGCCCGCCGCAATCGACTCGCTGGCGCACCTGGCCGACACGGTGCTGCCGCGTTATGCGCTGACGTCGGCATTGCTGGCGCTGCAGGTCGGTTTCTGGGTGATTGCGATCGGCGTGCCGTCGGGCTGGATGATCGCCGCCTACGAGTTTCCCGGAAAGCGGGTGCTGTCGATCGGGCTGATCCTGCCGCTGGCGATGCCGGCGTTCGTGCTCGCCTATGCGTACACCGATCTGCTCGACGTCAGCGGCCCGCTGCAGTCCTGGCTGCGCGCGCGCTTCGATCTGCGGGTCGGGGAGTACTGGTTTCCGCAGGTGCGGTCGCTACCGGGCGCGGGTTTGTTCCTCGGGCTGGCGTTGTATCCGTACGTCTACGTGCTGGCGCGCAACGCGTTCGCCGAGCGCAGCGAATCGCTGTCGGAGGCCGCGCGCAGCCTCGGCCTGCCCGCGCCGCTGGTGTGGCTGCGGGTCGTGTGGCCGGTCGCGCGTCCGGCCGTGGTGGCGGGCGCGACGCTGGCGATGATGGAGACGCTGGCGGATTTCGGCACCGTCAGCTTCTTCGCGGTCGACACGTTCTCGTTCGGCATCTACCGCGCGTGGCAATCGTTCGGCGACCGCGCGGCCGCGGCGTGGCTGGCGCTGGCGCTGCTCGCGACCGTGCTGATGCTGATCTGGCTCGAGCGGCGCCAGCGCGGACGGATGGCGTTCCACGCGCGCGCGCTGCGACCGGCGCCGCCGCAGCGGCTGCGCGGCGCTGCCGCGCTGCTGGTGTTCGTGCTGTGCACGATCCCGGTCCTCGCCGGTTTCGTGCTGCCGTCGCTGGTGCTGCTGAATTCGGCGTCGAGCAGCCCGCGCGCGTTCGACCCGCGGCTGCTCGGCTGGGTCTGGAACACGGCGCTGCTGTCGGCGGCCGCGGTCGCCT
>DATLGW010000009.1:0-2997 GCA_035540315.1 Burkholderiaceae bacterium
GCAGCGGATCTCGCGGCGGCATTGGGCGCGGCGGCTCGGCGGCTGCGCGCGCTCCCCGGTTGACCGCGGTCAGCGCGGCGGGGGAGCGACGGCGGGCGCCGACGCGCTGTCGATCGCTGCGCAACCCCGGTTCGCGAGCGCGTCGGCGCGCTCGTTGTCCGGATCCCCCGAATGACCGCGAACCCAGCGCCACTGCACGTCGTGGCGCGAAGCGATCTCTTCGAGCTGCAGCCACAGATCCGCGTTCTTCACCGGCTTGCGGTCGGCCGTCTTCCAGCCCCGTCGCTTCCATTGCGGCAGCCACTCGGTGATGCCGAGGCGCACGTACTGAGAATCGGTGAACACCACCACTTTCGAGCGGGTCTTCAACGCGCGCAAACCTTCGATCACCGCGCGCAGCTCCATCCGGTTGTTCGTCGTGGCCGGCTCGCCGCCGTGGAGCTCGCGCTCGTGTCCGCGCCAGCGCAGCAGCACGCCCCAGCCGCCGGGGCCGGGATTGCCCTTGCAGGCCCCGTCGGTGTACATGTGCACCGGCTCGCCTGCATCAGCGTCGCGAGGGTCATCGGAATCCAACGGCATTGCGCCCCGGCTTGATCGTTTGGGTCCGCTGCATTCTAATTGTTGCAGCGCGGAGACTCGCGACGGGCACGGAGAACGCTCGCATGCTGGAGAAACAGATCGTCCGGTATCTGGAGTCACTGCGTCCCCGGGACATCCCAGTGACGGTGTCGCTGTGGGACGGGACCCGGATCCCGCTGGGCAGCGAACAGCGCGTCCAGGTGCAGCTGAAGTCGCTGTCGGCAGCGAAATACCTGATGAACCCATCGCTGGCGTCGTTGGGCGAGGCGTTCGTCGAAGGACACATCGACGTCGAGGGCAACGTCGCCGAAGTGATCGACGTCGCCGAGAAGCTGTCGCGCGAGGGGGGCGGCGGGGAGTCGGCGCTGGGCAAGCTGCCGAACTGGCTGGCGCGCCACACGCGGCGCAGCGACAAGAAAGCGATCGAATACCACTACGACGTCTCCAACGAGTTCTACGCGCGCTGGCTCGATCCGGCGATGGTCTATTCGTGCGCGTACTTTCGCACCGGCAGCGAGGATCTGGCGACCGCGCAGCGCAACAAGCTCGATCACATCTGCCGCAAGCTGCGGCTGAAGCCCGGCGAGTCGCTGCTCGACATCGGCTGCGGCTGGGGCGCGCTGGTGATTCACGCGGCCGAGCGCTATGGCGTGCACGCAGTCGGCATCACGCTGTCGAACAACCAGTTCGGGCTGGCGCGCGAGCGTGTCGCGCAGGCAGGACTGTCGGACCGGATCGAGATTCGCCTGCAGGACTACCGCGACGTTCCCGGAAGCGAAACGTTCGACAAGATTTCGTCGGTCGGGATGTTCGAGCACGTCGGGCTGAAGAACCTCGGCGAGTACTTCCAGATCGTCGCGCGGCTTCTGAAACCGGGCGGGGTCGCGTTGAACCATGGCATCACGTCGTCCGACACCGACAATCGTTCGGTCGGGCTCGGCGGCGGCGATTTCATCGATCGCTATGTGTTCCCGGACGGCGAGCTGCCGCACGTGGCGCTCGCAATCCGCGAGCTGTCGGCGGCCGGTCTGGAGCTGGTCGATGCCGAATCGCTGCGCCGCCACTATGCGCTGACGCTGCGGCAGTGGTCGGCGGCGTTCGAGCGCAATCTTCCCGAGCTCACGCAGCTGGCCGGCGAGCGGCGCGCGCGGATCTGGCGCGTCTACCTCGCCGGTTGCGCGCATGCGTTCGCGCGCGGCTGGGTCAACATCTATCAGCTGCTGGCGATCAAGTCGCCCGACGGTCAGAGCCCGCTTCCGCTGACTCGCGATTACATGTACGACCGCTGACGACCGCCGGCGCCGCAGCTGCCTTGCGGCTGCGCGTCTTCCACGCCGGCCCGATCAGCCGCATGCCGCGCACCCGCTTCTGCGCGGCCACCAGGTAGACCGCGCCGCACACCGGCCACCAGCGGTCGCCGGCGGATTCGAGGAACCGCGTGCGATCCAGCCACAACTGAGTGCGGCACGGCGGGCGGTAGCACCCGTAGCGGCCGCGGTCCATCTCGAAGCTGAGCAGCTTCAGCCAGTCGCGCAGCCGCGCCGTCGGGATCAGCCGCGCCGGCCGCGGCAGCAGCGGCGGCAGCAGCCGCCTTGGAATCGCCTGGCGCGCGCCCCACAAGCTGATCGGATTGAAACCGCACACGATCAGACGACCTTCCGGTCGCAGCACGCGCTCGACCTCGCGCAGCACCTCGTGCGGCTCCTGCGCGAATTCGAGCACATGCGGCAGCACGACCAGATCGAGCGACTGCGAATCGAACGGCAGCTCCTCGGCCTGTTCGATGCGCACGCAGGTCCGGGCGGCGAGCTCGCCCGACTGCACCGGCGCCAGCGGCAGATCGAGCAGCGGCGGCTGCGCCGAAAGCAGCGGCTCGTCCGGCAGCACCGCTTGGACCCGGTGCGGCATCCGGTTGCTGCGCAGCGTATCGATTTCAGGCAGACCGAGCTGCAGCGCATGAAAGCCGAAGATGTCGCTGACGGCCGTGTCGAGCTGCTCCTGCTCCCAAGCGAGCACGTAGCGGCCCGGCGGCGACGCCAGCCACTGCCGCCACGGGTCGGCCACCTGCGGCTCGATCGCCTTGATGTCGGATTCGTCCATCGTGCAGACCCTCAACCGGCGATCATAGCGCGATCGCGTGCCGCCTCGGCCGCTCCGGTGGGCTGCCGCCAGCCGCCGTCCGGCAGCGACCGCTTGTCCGTGGAACTACGAGGTTCCTGCCCCTGCGCCTTGACCGTCCACAGCGGCGTCTCGTAGCATCGGCCGACCGTTTGCCGACCGCTCCCGCACCGGAGACTCGCTTGCCGCGACCCAGCGCACTGCAGAAAATCCTCGCCTGTGTCGCCGCCTCCGGCGCGCTGTTCTCCGGCTGCGCCAGCCTGCCGCCGCCGACGGCCTCCGCGCCGGCTCCCGCGGTCA
>DATLGW010000010.1:0-6573 GCA_035540315.1 Burkholderiaceae bacterium
TTCTCCGACGCATCGGCCACCAGCGGGCGCAAGCCCAGGTCCTCGACGTTGATGACCTCGCCGTTGGAGAACGCGAGCGCGCGCTCGAGAATGTTCTCGAGCTCGCGCACGTTGCCCGGAAACGCGTAGCTGCGCAGGTACTTCAGCGTCACCGACGACATCCGCGGCGGTTCCGGCAGGCCGGCGCGCGCGGCCAATCGCTCGAGGATCGCCTGCGCCAGCACCTCGATGTCCTCGACGCGTTCGCGCAGCGCCGGCATCCGCAGCTCGATCACGTTGAGCCGGTAGAACAGGTCCTGCCGGAAGCGTCCGGCCGACACGCAGCGGGCCAGGTCCTGGTGCGTGGCGCTGATGATCCGCACGTCCACCGGCTCCTCGCCGGTCGCGCCGACCTTGCGCACGCGCTTTTCCTGGATCGCGCGCAGCAGCTTGACCTGCATCGCGAGCGGCAGGTCGGCGACCTCGTCGAGGAACAGCGTGCCGCCGTTGGCGGCCTGGAAGAAGCCGTCGCGCTCCTGGTCGGCGCCGGTGAACGCGCCGCGCTTGTGGCCGAAGAACTCGGCCTCCATCAGGTTCTCGGGAATCGCGCCGCAATTGACCGCGACGAACGGCTGCATCGCGCGCGCGCCCGACTGATGGATCAGCCGCGCCGCGAGCTCCTTGCCGCATCCGGACTCGCCCGAGATCGCCACCGGCGCCATGCTGCGCGCCAAGCGCGCGATGCTCGCGCGCACCGACTGGACCGCTGCGGACACGCCGAGCAGCGCGCCGGCAGCGCCGGACTCGGCGCGCGCCGGCGACTCGGCCGCCGGCAGCTGCACGGCCGAGCGCACCAGGCTGCGCAGCGAATCGAGCGCGACCGGCTTGGCCAGGTAGTCGAATGCGCCGGCTTTCAACGCCGCGACGGCGTTCTCGGCGCTGCCGTAGGCGGTGATCACCGCGACCGGCAGCTCGGGGCGGTCGCGGTTGATCGCCTGCACCAGCTCTAGCCCGTCGCCGTCGGGCAGCCGCATGTCGGTCAGGCACAGCGCGTAACGACCGTGCGCCAGCGCGCGGCGCGCGCTCGCCAGGTCCGGCGCGCAGTCGACGTCGAGCCCCATGCCGACCAGGGTCAGCTCGAGCAGCTCGCGCAGATCGGCTTCGTCGTCGACGACCAGCACGCGCGGCGCGCGCAGGCTGCGGGGGCCGCTGCGGCTCGCTGCAATCGTTTCGGTGCTCATGGTCGGGTCGTCGTCGGCCGCGGCGCCGGAGCGGGCTCGATCACGAAGGCGCCGTGGTAGCGGCGATTATCCCCTGCGGGCTCGTAGCGAATGCGCGCACCGTTGGCGCGGCACAACTCCCGCGCCAGGTACAGCCCGAGCCCCGTGCCGCGCGACTCGGTCGTGAAGAACGGCTCGAACAGATGCTGCTGCATCGCCGCCGGAATGCCGGCGCCGTCGTCGCAGATCCTCAGCCGCGGCGCGCCGTCGACGTCGAGCCATTCGATTCGGACCGCGCCGGCATCCCCGCTTGCGTAACGCAGCGCGTTCGTCAGCAGGTTCACCAGCAGCTGGCGCAGCTGCGCCGCATCGAACCACAGCGGCTGCGCCGACGTCGCCGCGACCTCGATCCGCTGCGGGTCCACGCCCGCCTGCGCGGCAAGCTCCGGCAGCAGATCGCGCAGGAACCCGGGCACCGACACCGGCTCGGGCGCCGCGGTGTTGCGGCGGGAGATCGACAGCACGTCCTCGACGATCCGGTTGATCCGCACGCAGTTGTCCTCGACGATCGCGGTCAGCCGGTTCAGCCGGGCCGGCTGCGGCAGCGCCGCGATTCCCTCGGCGAGCAAGCCGTTCGCATGGCGGATCGCGCCGAGCGGGTTGCGGATCTCGTGCGCGATCGACGCCGACAGCCGGCCCATCGACGCGAGCTTCAATTGCTGCGCGCGCTCGTCGAGCCGACTCAGGTCCTCGAGCACGATCACGGTGGCGTCCGAGCCGAGCGGGCGCGCCCGCAACCGCTGCTCGCCGACCGCGAAATCGACCGACGCATTCGGCTGGCGCTCGGCGCGCAGCCGGGCGAGCGCTTCGCGCAGCGCCGGCGAGCCTTCCCCGGCGTCTCCGAGCATCATGCGCGCCGCCGCATTCAGCACCACCGGTCGCGCATCGCCGCCGAGCACGATCACCCCGTCCTGCAGCTCGGCGATCACGAGCTCGTTGATCGCGAGCTGGCGGCGCAGCGCGGCGGCGTGACGCTGCGCGAGCCGCTCGTGCAATGCCAGCCGGCGCGCCAGCCGATTCACGACCACCGCGGTCGCAAGCAGCGCCGCGCCGATGACGCCGGCCGGCACGAACGCGGCGTCGGTCGCCGGCCAAAGCAGCATCCGCCAGAACGTCTCGCCCAGCAGCAGCAGCGTGGCGAGCGACGCGAAGAACAGCGAGGTCGTCAGAGTCGACAGCACCGCGGCACCGGCGACCGGCGCGATCAGCAGCACCGCCAAGCCGCTGCGCACGCCGCCGGCCGCGTGCGTCAGCAGCGTCAGCGCGACGATGTCGGCAACGATCTGCGCGGCCAGCTGCACGGCGAAACCGCGCCCGGCCAGGCGGCTGACCGCCAGGAACAGCACCGACACGATCACGTAAGCGAGCGCGACCCGCTGAAACAGCTGCTCTTGCAGCGGCAGCTCCGGCGCCGAGCCGATTCCGGTCAGCGGCAGATAGCCGAGCAGCGTCAGCGCGATCAGCAGCCGCGACAGCGCGAGATAGCGCAGCGACGTCCAGTACGAGCCGCTCGGAGCGCGATCGCCGGCGCCGGGCTCGTGCAGATCGGCCGGCGCCAGCGGCGCCAGCTGCGGGACCGCGGACGACGACGCCGGCGCGCTCATCGCGTCAGCGGTTGCGGTCGGCGCCGTCCGGCGGCACGTCGGCCGCCGCGCGCGCGGCCGAGCGCCGCTCGTCGAGGTCGCGATGCGCCGGACCGCAGTACGCGCGCCCCCGCGAGTACACCGCCTCGGACGCCGGCAGGTGCACGTCGCACGCGGCGCACTGGACCATCGTCTCGATCTGCGGCCGATCGCCGTCGCCGCGTGCCGAATCGGCGCGGCGCGAGCCGTTGCCGGCGGCGCGCTCGCGCTCCTCGCGCCGGCGGCTGATGCGCACCAGCGTCCAGATCACATAGATGATGATCGCGACGGCGATCCAGAACAGCAGCTTTCCCATGCTCGGCGTCGGCCTCCGCTAATAACGATGCAGGATCACTTCGAGGACGAAGCGGGTGCCGACGTAGGCGAGCATCAGCGTCGCGAAGCCCCACAGCGTGAAGCCGGTCGCGATCCGACCGCGCCAGCCGCGCAGCGCCCGGCCGGCGAGCAGCACGCCGAAGAAAGCCAGCGCCAGCAGCGAAAAAACCACCTTGTGATCGAACCGCAGCGGTCGGCCGAACACCTGCTCGGAGAACACCACGCCGCTGGCGGTCGTCAGCAACAGCAGCGCGAAACCGACGCCGATGAAGCGGAACAGGATCCGCTCGAGCGCCATCAGCGGCGGCAGCTCGCCGATCAGCCGCGCGAACGCGCCGGCGCCTTCCCGGTCGACGCGATGCAGATCCCGCTCGGCCAGGAACATCAGCAGCGCATGCAGCGCGGCCAGCAGCAGCACGCCGTACGCCAGCGTGCCGGCAACCAGGTGCGGAACGAACAACGGCCGGGTCGCCAGCTGCGGGAACCCCGACCCGGGAAAAACCAGCGGCAACAGCAGCGCGACGACCGCCGGCGGCAGGATCAGGATCCGCAACGCGTCGACGCGCAGGCGGCGGCTCTCGAACCACAGCAGCACGACGCCGATCCACATCGTCGCCGACAGCGCCTTCGCGAATCCGAAGCGAAAGCCGTCCCACGGCCAAGTCAGCGACACGCCGTGCAGCGCGATCGCGGCGACCATCCAGCCGCCCAACCGTGCCGGCGGCTCGCGCCGGCGCCACGACGCGACCCAGAGCGCCGCATACAGCAGCGCGGGCAGCCCGAACAGAATCAGTACAATCGATACGGTTCCCATCGTCACCATCCCAGTGTAACGCAGCGCGATGTTCGAGAATCTGTCCCAGCGGCTGGCCCGCGTCGTCAAGCAGATGCGCGGCGAGGCGCGTCTGACCGAGGAGAACACGCAGCAGATGCTGCGCGAGATCCGGATCGCGCTGCTCGAGGCCGACGTCGCGCTGCCGGTGGTTCGCGACTTCATTGCGCGGGTGCGCGAGAAGGCGCTCGGCCAGGAAGTGCTGCAAAGCCTGACGCCGGGCCAGGCGCTGGTCGGGGTCGTGCATCGCGAGCTCGCCGCGCTGATGGGCGGCGAGAGCGCCGAGCTCGACCTGGCCACGCAGCCCCCCGCGGTGATGCTGATGGCCGGCCTGCAGGGCGCCGGCAAGACGACCACCGTCGGCAAGCTCGCGAAATGGCTGCGCGAGAACCGGCGCAAGAAAGTGCTGACGGTGTCCTGCGACGTCTATCGGCCGGCCGCAATCGACCAGCTGAAGACCGTGACCGAGCAGGCCGGCGCCGATTTCTTCGCGTCGACGCCGCAGCAGACGCCGGCGCAGATCGCCGCCGCCGCGCTCGCATGGGCGCGCAGCCACTATCACGACGTGCTGATCGTCGACACGGCCGGGCGCCTGCACGTCGACGACGCGATGATGGCCGAGATCGCCGAGTTGCACCGGCAGCTGTCGCCGATCGAGACGCTGTTCGTCGTCGACGCGATGCAAGGCCAGGATGCGGTGAACACCGCGCGCGCGTTCGACGCCGCGCTGCCGCTGACCGGCGTCGTGCTGACCAAGCTGGACGGCGACGCGCGCGGCGGCGCAGCGCTGTCGGTCAAGGCGATCACCGGCAAGCCGATCAAGTTCGTCGGTATCGGCGAAAAGCTCACCGGGCTCGACGCTTTCCATCCCCAGCGGATGGCCAACCGCATCCTCGGCATGGGCGACATCGTGTCGCTGGTCGAGCAGGCCCAGCAGACGGTCGATCAGCAGGCGGCCAAGGAGCTGGCCGACAAGCTCAAGGGCGGCAGCCGCTTCGACTTGAACGACTTCCTGTCGCAGCTGTCGCAGATGAAGAAGATGGGCGGACTGTCATCGCTGCTCGACAAGCTGCCGGCGCAGTTCCAGGCCGCCGCGGGACAGGCCGACATGGGCCGCGCCGAGAAGGAACTGAAGCGGATGCAGGGGATCATCCATTCGATGACGCCGGCCGAACGCAGCAAGCCGGAGCTGATCAAGGCCAGCCGCAAGCGCCGCATCGCCGCCGGCGCCGGCGTGAACGTGCAGGACGTCAACCGGATGCTGTCGCAGTTCGAGCAGATGCAGTCCGTGATGAAGAAGATGCAGAAAGGCGGGCTGGCGAAGATGATGCGCGGAATGAAGGGGTTGATGGGGCGGCCCTGAACGGGCCGGGGCCCGTTGGCGCTCGGGCGCGGGCGGCGCGCACGCGGGAAGCCAGCACCTGCCGCGCCGCATCCTCGCCGCTGCTGCAGGCGCCTTCGATGAAGCCTTGCGCGTCGAGCGAGCAGTGCTCGCCGGCGAAGAACAGTCCTTCGACCGCCTCGCCCTCGGCGCCGCGCACTGCGCACCACTGCCCCGGCAGATAACACGAGTAGCTGCCCAGCGCCCAGCGCTGCGTGGGCCAGTGCATCCGCACCGCGCGGGCCGCGTCGGCGTGCGCGGCGATGCCGCCGAAGATCGAATCGAGCTCGCCGATCGCGTCGCGCGCATGCGCGTGCGGCGCTCCGCTGCCCAGCGCGACGCCGCGCCGGCCCCCCAGATACTGCGTCAGCGCGCCGGCCGCACCCGGCTGCCGGCGCATTGCGTCCCAGACCAGCTGCAGCGGCCCGTCGGTCAGCACCGTGCCGCTGGCGCCGTGCGCGATCCGCCAGTGCCGCTGCGCGAACGGGATCACCAGCTTCGCGTTCGTGCCGTAGCCGAGCGTCGCGATCGCCCGCGACTTGGCCGCTGGCAGCTCCACGTCGAGTCGCACCTGCCGCAGCAACGTGAACGGAATCGCCAGCACCACTTGCGCCGCTTCGACGTCGGTGCTGGCGCCGTCGCGGCGAAACGAACACAGGTAGCGGCCGTCCCGGCGCTGCCGCAGCGCCTCGAGCACCGCCTCCGGCTCGATCGCGCCCGCCAGCCGTTCGCCCAGCGCTGCAGCGATCCGGTCGTTGCCGCCGCGGATCCGGTAGCGCTCGTCGCTCGTGCCGGTCACCCCCGACGCGTCGGGCTGCGGATCGAGCGCAGTCACCAGGTTCAGCGCCGACTGCCGCTCGAGCTCGACGCCGTATTCGGCGGTGTATGCGGTGTCGATCAGCGCGCGAGGCCAGCCGCCGACGCCGGTCGCGTCGAGCCAATCGGCGATGCTGATCGCGTCGAGCGCGCGCGCGGCCGGCGGCGCGCTGCGGTACGTGATCGCCGCGTCGCCGATCGCATCGCGCTGCGCCTGCGCGCGGCGCGCGAGCGGCTGCAGCGCAGCGACGATCTGCGCCGGGCTGCGCCGCTCGCCGCCGAAGTGCCAGACGGTGCGCGCCGAATCGTCGTCGGCCAGATCGTCGA
>DATLGW010000011.1:0-1813 GCA_035540315.1 Burkholderiaceae bacterium
AATCCGGACATCCTCGCAACGGTCGCAGCGCTGCCGAATCCGCCGTTTTGCGTCGGCTTCGCGGCCGAAAGCGAAGACCTCGAAGCGAATGCGCAGGACAAGCGCCGGCGCAAGCGCGTGCCGCTGCTGGTCGCCAACCTCGGGCCGGCGACGTTCGGCCGCGACGACAACGAGCTGCTGCTGATCGACGAAAGCGCAGCGCTGCGACCGTTGCGAGGATGTCCGGATTCTGGGCGAACTCCAGCGTCGGCGGCCGCCCCTCGGTTTTCTTCAGCTTGCGCTGCGACGCCTGGGCGACCCGCCAATCGGCCACCGCGGCGACCGCAATGAAAACGTGCTGATCCGCGACGCGATCGAGCACCGCCGCAAGCATCTGCTCGGCGCTGCGCACGTCGATCCGCGCGACGCCGCGAGGCGTTGCAAGCGCCGTCGGCCCGGATACCAGCGTGACTGCCGCGCCGGCGTGCGCGCAGGCCCGCGCGATCGCATAACCCATCTTGCCCGACGACAGGTTCGTGATCCCGCGCACCGGATCGATCGGCTCGTAGGTCGGTCCGGCGGTCAGCAGCACGCGGCGCCCCGCCAGCGGCTTCGACGCGAGCAACGCGACCAGGTCCTCGGCGAGTTCGTCCGGCTCGAGCATCCGTCCTTCGCCGACCTCGCCGCACGCTTGCTCGCCGCTGTCGGGGCCGAAGATCGCGACGCCGTCCTCGCGCAGCCGCTGCACGTTGCGCGCCGTCGCCGGGTTCTGCCACATCTGGCGGTTCATTGCCGGCGCGACCGCGAGCACGCATTCGCGCGCGATGCACAGCGTCGACAGCAGGTCATTGCACAGGCCGTTCGCCAGCTTCGCGAGGAAATCCGCAGTGGCCGGCGCGATCAGGATCGCATCGGCGCCGCGCGACAGCGCGATGTGCGCCATGTTGTCCGGCGCGCGCGGATCCCACTGATCGGTGAACACCGGCCGGCCGGTCAGCGCCTGGAACGTCACCGGCGCGACGAATCGGGTCGCCGCTTCGGTCATCACGACCTGCACCTGCGCGCCGCGCCGCTGCAGCTCGCGCGCGAGCTCGCATGCCTTGTACGCGGCCACGCCGCCGGTGATGCCGAGCACGATCCGGCGGCCGGCGAGCTCGTCGTCGGCGGAGACTTCGGGCAATCGGGCATCCATCGCTAGCGGCTCCGGCGAACGCGCAGCAACTCGTCGAGGATCAGCAGGACGGCTCCCACGGTGATCGCCGCATCGGCCACATTGAACGCCGGAAAATACCAGCGATCGCGCCAGTGCGCGAGCAGAAAGTCGACCACCTGGCCGCGCGCGATCCGATCGATCACGTTGCCGATCGCACCGCCCAGGATCAGCGCCAGCGAGAACGCGAACAGCCGCTGCGATCCGTGCCGCCACAGCATGTAGACGATGAAACCCGCTGCGGCCAGCCCGATCCCGGTGAACATCCAGCGCTGCCAGCCGCTGGCGCCGGCGAGGAAGCTGAACGCCGCACCGGTGTTGTAGACCAGCGTCAGGTCGAAATATCCCGGAATGACCGCCAGCCGCTCGGCGAACGCGAAGCGCTGCTCGACGACCCACTTCGTCAGCTGGTCGACGATCACGATCGCCGCCGCGATCGCGATCCCGCCGCCGACGAAGCTTTGACGCATCCCGCGCCGGGTCACGCGCGAGCGCGAGGCTCGCCCTCGCCGTGCAGGTTCGCGACGCAGCGGCCGCAGATCGCCGGATGCTGCGGGTCCGCGCCGACGTCGGCGCGCCAGTGCCAGCAGCGCGCGCACTTCGGATGCGCGCTCGGCGCCACGA
>DATLGW010000012.1:0-4333 GCA_035540315.1 Burkholderiaceae bacterium
GTGCTGGCGCGGGTGTTCGGCTCGGACTTGCGCAGCGCGGCGGCGCGGCTGGAGGCATTCCTCGACGGGCTCGGCGTCGCGACGCGCTTCGATGCCTACGGGGTGGCCGCCGACGACGCGCAGCGGATGATCGCACAGGCGCTGGGCGGCGTGCGCGGGCGCAATTTCATCGGCACGGCCGCGGCGACGTGACCGGCCGCTGCGACAGGAGAGAGAATCGATGACGGGCGAGCAAGTGCGCCGCGAGGCGATGCGGATCGGCGGCGAGCGCGTCGGCGCCGACCGCGTGATCGAAGTGCTGAATCCGTACACGAACGAGCCGGTCGGCACGGTGCCGATGGCGCGGGTCGACGACGTGCGCCGCGCGTTGTCGATCGCGCGCGGCTACCGGTCGCGGCTGTCGCGCTCGGAGCGCGCGCAGATCCTGAACCGGGCCGCGCAGCAGGTGCGAGCGCGCGCCGACGAGGTCGCTGCGCTGATCACCGCCGAATCGGGGCTGTGCCGCAAGGATGCGGTGTACGAAGCCGGACGCGTGTGCGACGTGCTGACGTTCGGCGCGAACCAGGCGCTCGTCGACGACGGCCAGATCTTCTCGTGCGACCTGACGCCGCACGGCAAGAAGCGGCGCGTCTACACGCAACGCGATCCGCTGCTGGGCGTGATCAGCGCGATCACGCCGTTCAACCATCCGATGAACCAGGTTGCGCACAAGGTGGTGCCGTCGATCGCGACGAACAACCGGATGGTGCTCAAGCCGTCGGAGAAGACGCCGCTGTCGGCGCTGCTGTTCGCCGACATTCTGTACGACGCCGGCTTGCCGACGCCGATGCTGTCGATCGTCACCGGCGATCCGCGCGAGATCGCCGACGAGCTGATCACGAACCCCGACGTCGACCTGGTCACGTTCACCGGCGGCGTGGCCGCAGGCAAGTATATTGCCGGCAAGCTCGGCTATCGGCGTGTCGTGCTCGAGCTCGGCGGCAACGACCCGCTGATCGTGATGGACGACGCCGACCTGGACGAGGCGTCGTCGCTCGCGGTGCAGGGCTCGTACCGCAACTCCGGCCAGCGCTGCACCGCGGTCAAGCGGATGCTCGTGCAACGGTCGGTCGCCGACCGCTTCGTCGAGCTGCTGGTGCAGAAGACGCGCGCGTGGACCTACGGCGATCCGGCCGATCCCGCGGTCGACATGGGCACCGTGATCGACGAGGCGGCTGCGCGCCAGTTCGAGAGCCGCGTCGACGAGGCGGTCGCGCTGGGCGCGAAGCTGCTGCACGGCAACCAGCGGCGCGGCGCGCTGTACTCGCCGACCGTCGTCGACCACGTGCGCCCGGAGATGCCGCTGGTGCTGCACGAGACGTTCGGGCCGGTGTCGCCGGTGATCCGCTTCGACACGATCGACGATGCGATCCAGATCGCGAACTCGACTGCGTACGGGCTGTCGTCGGCGGTCTGCACGAACCGGCTGGATCACGTCGCCCGCTTCGTCGCCGAGCTCGACGTGGGCACCGTCAACGTACGCGAAGTGCCCGGTTACCGGCTCGAGCTCACGCCGTTCGGCGGCATCAAGGATTCCGGGCTGGGGTACAAGGAGGGCGTGCAGGAGGCGATGAAGAGCTTCACCAACGTGAAGACGTATTCGTTGCCGTGGGTCTGACGCAAGGCTGAAAGCCCGCTGCGCAGTGGGCCCATTTGCGATCTGCCGTTGTGCACCGCACAATGGCTGTGATGAAGGACACCGATTCACGTCGTTCGATCAGCCTCGCCCTGCAGGGCGGCGGAGCCTGGGGCGCATTCACCTGGGGCGTGCTCGACCATCTGTTGTCGCGGCGCAGCATCACGATCGATCAGATCAGCGGCACCAGCGCCGGCGCGATCAACGGCGCGATCGTCTGCAGCGAGCTCAGCCGCGGCTCGGCGCGCTCCGCGCGCGAAGCGCTCGAGTCGTTCTGGCGTTCGGTGTCGGCCCCTTCGTCGGGCGCATTGATGCAGCTGATGCTCGGGCCGGTGGGCACGATGCTGTCGCGACGGCTCGGCGAATGGATGTGGGCCAGCGGCGCGCTGTCGCCGTACCAGGCCAATCCGCTCGACGTCAATCCGCTGCGCGACGCGATCGGCAAGCACGTCGACATCGATGCGCTGCGCAGCGCCAGCGGGCCGCAGCTGTACGTGACGGCCACCAGCGTCCGAACCGGCCTGCCGAGGATCTTCGGCAGCGCCGACATGTCGGTCGATGCGCTGATGGCGTCGGCATGCCTGCCGCACCTGTTCCGCGCGGTCGAGATCGACGGCGAGGCGTATTGGGACGGCGGGTATTGCGGCAACCCGACGATCTGGCCGCTGGTGCGGCACGGCGCGGCTCGCGACATCGTGCTGGTGCAGCTCGCCCCCGACGAGCGGCCGCAGCTTCCGCGCGGCAGCGCCGAGATTCGCCATCGCGTCGGCGAGATCGTGTTCGCATCGAGCCTGGTCGCGGAGATGCAGGCGATCCACGCGATGCGCGAGCTGATCCGCCGCGACGGCAACGGCTCCAGGTTCGGCGATTTGCGGCTGCACCGGATCGGGCCGCCGAAGGAGTCGGCGCTCGCAGCGTCCGATGCCGCGCTGGAACGGTCATGGTCGTGGCTGACGCAATTGCGCGATGAAGGGCGGCGCGCGGCGCGCGCGTTCCTGCATCGCTGCGGCACGCGGATCGGCGTCGAATCGACGCTGAACATCGCGCAGGTGTTCATTGCCGGGCGTAAGCCGAAGTTGCGGCTGCGGCCGACGGTCGAACCGGATCGGCAGCCGGCGCAATCGCAGGCGGCGCCGCGCGGCGCGGGGACGGCCGCCGACGCCGCATGACGTGCTGCGGCTCGCGATGCCGGCCGCTGCCGCGCGTCAGGCTTGCCGTTGCGCGACGCTCGCCTGCAGCTGCTCGAAGCTGACGATCCGCCCGGCGAGCGCGCTCGCCGCCACCGTCGCCGGGCTTGCGAGCCACACCGACCCCGGCCCGGATCGTCCGGGAAAGTTGCGGTTGATCGCGCTGACGGTCACCTGATCGGCCGACTTCGATGCGCCCGGCCCGGCATTGATGCACGCGCCGCAACCGGGCTCGACGAGCTGCGCGCCGGCATCGCGCATCGCCTGCAGCATCCCCTGCGCCTCGCACCAGTCGCGCACCGCCCGGCTGCCGAACTGCAGGTACAGCGCGACCCCGGGCGCGATCCGCAGCCCGTGCGCCAGGCCCCAGGCGAGCACCTCGTGGTAGCGGAGCCAGTCCTCGCGCTTGCCGGCCGTGCACGATCCGCCGTACGCGATGTCGATCCGCACCGGCTCGGGCAGCGCCGACACGGCGATGCCGTTGCCGGGGTCGCCGGGTTGCGCGAGCATCGGCTCGATCGCGCCGCAGTCGACGTCGATCGAAAACGCGATCTCGGCGTCGGCATCCGATTGCAGCCAATCGTCGATGCCGACGTCGACGCCGCGGCGCTCGCGGATGAACCGGCGGGTCTCGTCATCGGGCGCGACGATGCCGGTGTAGCCGCCGATCTCGGCGACCATGTTCGTCAGCGTCGCGCGCTCGTCGCTGTCCATCGCCGCGATCGCTTCGCCCCGGTACTCGATCACGCAGCCGATCGCGCGCCCGCTGCGGATCTCGGGCAGCGCAAGCAGGTGCAGCATCAGGTCCTTCGCGGCGACGCCGCCGCGCAGCCGTCCGCGCAGCCGCACGACCCATGTCGGCGGCACCGTCAGCCGCACGTCGCCGGTGACCCATGCGTTCGCGATCTCGGTGCTGCCGACGCCGAATGCGAACGCGCCGAGCGCGCCGCTGTGCGGCGTGTGCGAATCGGTGCCGACGACGAGCTGCCCGGGCGCGACGTAGGTCTCCGACATGATCGAATGGCAGATCCCTTCGCTGCCGACGCGGTCGGGCAGCGCGCCGTGCAGCCGGATGCCGTGCCGCTCGCAGAATGCCTGCTGCTCGGCGCCGAGCGCGAGCGCCGCATCGAGCAGCCCGGCGCGCCGGCGCTCCTCCGACATCGTCTGCTCGATGAACGTCAGGTGGTCCCGGAAGCACACGATCGTCGCCGGATCGCGCAGCTGCGCCGGCTCGCCGAGGTGCCTGCGCAGCATCGCGACCGCCAGCGGCGTCGTGTAGTCGTAGGAGAAGCGCCAGTCGGTGCGCACGAAAACCGCGTCGCCGGGCGCGACCGCAGCCACGCCGGTGCCGCCGTCGGGCCGAACGACATGGCGCGCGATGATCTTCTCGGCCAGCGTCATCGGCCGCGGCCGGCGCTGCGGCAGCGGCGGCGAGAACTCGCCGGCGAGCCGCCGCCGCGTCAGCCCGAAC
>DATLGW010000013.1:0-13566 GCA_035540315.1 Burkholderiaceae bacterium
GACGTGCGCGAGCTGCCGAACGATCTCGCAGCCCGGCGGCAGCATCGCCGACAGCGATTGCGCGGGCGCGGGCGCGGCCGGCAGCGGCTGCCAGCTCGATGCGAATCCCTCGCTGCCCGCGCCGGTTGCGCGCAACTGCACGGTGTCGATCCGCGATCCGAGATGCCTCGAAACGATCCGCCATTCGCCGTGGCGCGCCTGCAGCACCGGCGCTTGCGCCCGCCAGTGATCGGCGATCCGGTCGGCCAGCTGATCGACCGGTTCGCCCGCAATGAACCGGCTGGTGCTCAGCGAGTGCTCGTCGACCCGCACGTGTTCGATCAGCACTTGCGGCACCAGGTCGGGTGGCAGCGCGAACGGCGTCACGGAAGCGGCTCCGGCGCAGCAGGCACGCGTGCACGCGCCGGATCGCCCTCGGGCAGACGATCCAGCGGCACGAGATCGACGTCGATCTCGTGATAACGGAATGCGCCGGCTGCCGGCTCGATGCCGAGCGCTGCAGCCGCAGTCAGCAGTCCGCGCACCGGCAGATATGCAGCATCGAGCGCCGACTCGACCAGCGGCAGCCGACGCCCCTGCTCGACCCGGGTCTCGACGCTCGCTGGATCCGAGCCGGCGGGACCGGACGCGGTCCATGCATCGGCAAGCACGGCAGTGGTCGCCCGCATCGTCATCGGAACGGGCAGCAAACGCTCGACCCAGCTGCGCAAATCGCGGCTGGCCGCAAGCCGCAGCACCACGTCGGCGGCGATCAGCCCGTCCGCAATCTCGAGGCCGAAGCGGGACGGCCCCGCCTGCGCCAGCGCGGAAACTGCGCCAGGATGGGCGCGCTCCCCTTGGCTGCGCACTGCGGCACCGGCCGCATCGAACGACGGCTGGCGCAGCTCGGACGCGACATCGCCGAACCGCTCGAGCAGCGGGCGCCGGGTACGATCGAACCAGAAGGATTCGCCGAGCGCCGCCGCGTCGGGATCGGGCGGCGGATCCGCGCTGGCGATCGGGTGCACCGGATCGTCGAAGAAGCGCCGGCGCACGTCGTCGGCCAGAGCGCTGGCATCGGCGCCGGCCGCGCAGCCGTCGGGGTGCGCCGTGCACTCGAACGCCAGATATCGCGACGCCGACACGACCGCATGTCGGACATCGAGATGCTTCGCGAGCAGCCCGAGCGCAAGCAGCAGCGGCAGCAGCGCCAACGCGGCCACGAGCGTCTCGAGCAGCGCTTGGCCGCAGGCGTTGCAGCGGCGGCCGTTCGCACGCGCGTCGGCGCTGCGCCGGACGGCGCCGTCAACGCAGATACGATGCAGCGGCATCGCGCTCCTCGGCACTCGGTTCGACCAGCCGCGCCTGCCAGTACGGGTTGTACAGGCTCGGCAATTCGAGTCGGTGTTGCGGGCCGGGCGGGCGACGGAAATAGACCTCCGCCGACGACAATGCCCAGAGATAGCGGCCGCCGTCGCCGGGCGCGAACTCGTCGCGCGCGAGCACCCGCCCGGCTGCGAGCGCACGGTTCAGCGCCGTCGCCACCCGCGCGCCGCGATGGCGAGCGACGACGGCCACGCGGCTGCTCGGATACCGCGACGCGGCCATCACGTCCTCGCTCAACTCGCGCACGCGGGCGATTCCGGCGAACGGTCGATGCGATTCGAGCTCCTGCTCGGCCAGCTGCAGCGCCGCCGGGTTGATGGTCACGCCGCCGCCGCTCGCAATCAACGCACCCGTGCCGACCGCGTCGGCCTCCGCCGCGCCCCAACCGAGCGGAAGTACCTCGCCGTCGCGGCATCCGAACAGCCGCAGCCTGCCGACATGCAGCGAGATCGTATCGACGGCCTCCCAGCGCTCCAGATCGGGCGTCAGCTCGGTCGTGCCCCGCTTGCGAAGCCGCGGCAGCGGCAGGCAGCCTGGCGGAAACGGCCGCGGCAGGTCGGCCGAACGAGGACCGGCGACGAACGGATCGAGCGATGCCAATACGAGCTCTTTCAGCCGCTGTCGATCCTCGTCGCTGTCGTAGCGTCGCGTGAAACCGGCGAACGCTCCGCCGTCGGACAACGTCCACGCGAAGAAGTCGCGATCGCTTGCGCGAACGATCTCGGTGGCGACGGCGCTCAAGCCGAAGCCGCCTGCCGTCAGATGCAGGATCTCCTGGCTGCGCTGCAGGATCTCCTTGTAGCCGATGTCCGCGGCGCCGCGCGCCGGAACCTCGATTCGCGCCGCCCACTGCGCCGCCTCGTCCGAGGCCGCGGCCGCTTCCGCGACCGCGCGCAGCACTGCGTAGACCGGCGGAAAGGCGGAGCTGATCTGCGCTGCATTGTCGGTGAACGTGCGAAAGTACTTCGACCACGCCGACAACGTGACTGCCTGCGCGATCGCGACCTCGTTCGCGACGATCGCGCGGTTCGCGTACGCGTGGTAGTTCAGAACCCGCGCACGCCAGGTCGCCGCACTGAGCGCCGCCGCATCGGTCGCGCCGACCAGCCGCTGCTTGGCGATCACCACCTGGCCAGCGCTGAACATGGTGATCATCAGCAGCGCGGCGATCAGCAGCAGCGCGAATGCCAGCACCAGAACCTGGCCTTGCTGGCCGCGGCGGCGTCGCATCGCGATGGCCCT
This sequence comes from Burkholderiaceae bacterium, assembly GCA_035540315.1. GTDB lineage: Bacteria > Pseudomonadota > Gammaproteobacteria > Burkholderiales > Burkholderiaceae_E > DATLGW01. Next base: position 2,608 of record DATLGW010000013.1, read on the forward strand.
GCGGAATGACGGAGGTGTTCGGCGGCTGAGCGGCCAACCGGCTACGCGCCCGCGTCAGCGATTGTTCGCGTTGTAGTTGTCGAGCCCCTTGCGGGTATTGGCGTTCGTCTGCGCGGTGTTCGCGTTCGCCTGCGAGTTGCCGATCGCCGCACCGGCGTCCTGGCCGGAAACCTCCAGCGCCAGGCCGGCCGTCTGGTTGCGGATCGCTTGCCCGAACAGCGTATAGATGCCGATCGCCGCGACCGCGATCAGCGCAACGACGATGATGTATTCGGTCATGCCCTGTCCATAGGATCGACGGGCGGCCGCACTGCGGCTCCGGTGGCGCTGCGAACGCAGACAAAACGAGCGATCCATGTGCGACTCCTGCAGGTTTCGGAGGTGGAGCCGCTATCGTTGCGCAGCGCGCGCTGCGCGGAAATTGGACGATCGAACGAGAATCGGATTAACCCGCGGACAAACGGGTCGGCGCGGGCGCGCGCATCGACGCGGCACCGGCCGGTGTCGAAATGAACGCGGCCGGCTGATGCCGGCCGCACATCGATTCCGACAGACCGCTCGACGCGATCACGCCGCCTTGCGCGGCGTCTGCTGATGATCGAAGAACTGCTCGTCCTCGGTCGAACCCTTCAGCGCCGCGGTCGAGGCCTCGCGCTCGACCGTCGTCGTCACGGCGTCGAAATAGCCGGTGCCGACCTCGCGCTGGTGCTTGACTGCCGTGAAGCCGCGCTCGGCCGCAGCGAACTCCGCCTCCTGCAGCCGCACGAATGCGCTCATCTGCTCGCGCGCATAGCCGTAGGCCAGCTCGAACATCGAGTAGTTCAGCGAGTGGAATCCGGCCAGCGTGATGAACTGGAACTTGTAGCCCATCGCGCCGAGCTCGCGCTGGAACCCGGCGATCGTCTGCTCGTCGAGGTTCTTCTTCCAGTTGAACGACGGCGAGCAGTTGTACGCCAGCAGCTTTCCGGGAAACTGCTTGTGGATCGCCTCGGCAAACTGCTTCGCGAAGCCGAGATCCGGCTTGCCGGTTTCGCACCACAGCATGTCGACGTACGGTGCGTACGCGAGTCCGCGCGACACCGCCTGCTGCAGCCCGGGCCGCGTGCGGAAGAAGCCTTCGATCGTGCGCTCGCCGGTCAGGAACGGCTTGTCGTTGTCGTCCACGTCGGACGTCAGCAGGTCGGCTGCCTCGGCATCGGTGCGGGCGACCACCAGCGTCGGAACCCCCGCCACGTCGGCGGCCAGCCGCGCGGCGACCAGCTTGGCAACCTGCTCGCGCGTGGGCACCAGCACCTTGCCGCCCATGTGCCCGCATTTCTTCACCGACGCGAGCTGGTCTTCGAAGTGCACGCCGGCAGCGCCCGCTTCGATCATTGCCTTCATCAGCTCGAACGCGTTGAGCACGCCGCCGAAGCCGGCTTCGGCGTCGGCGACGATCGGCGCGAAGTAGTCGATGTAGCCGGGATCGCCCGGGTTCTTGCCTTCGGACCACTGGATCTGGTCGGCACGCTGCAGCGTGTTGTTGATCCGCTTGACCACCAGCGGCACCGAATTGGCCGGATACAGCGACTGGTCCGGGTACATTTCGCCGGCGACATTCGCATCGCCGGCAACCTGCCAGCCCGACAGATAGATCGCCTTCAGGCCGGCCTTGACCTGCTGCATCGCCTGATTGCCGGTCAGCGCCCCCAGCGTATTGACGAACGGCTCCTCGTGCAGCAGTCGCCACAGCTTGTCCGCTCCGCGGCGAGCGATCGTGTGCTCGATGGGCACCGAGCCGCGCAGCCGCACCACGTCCTCTGCGGTGTAGCCGCGCTTGATCCCGCGCCAGCGGGGGCTTTCGGCCCAGTCCTTCTGCAGCTTCTGGGCTTCGAGTTCACGAGACGACATGACAAGGCTCCTTCGTTAGAGATTGTTTCGTGGTTCGGCAAAGCGCAAAAAGCAAGAAGCGCTGGAACAAGTAAACCGCGAACATATTGCGTAGCACCACGAAAATCTCACGCGACGGACGGAAATCTATTACTCATCGAATCAAGTAGTTGCCTGGACTTTGCCATATTACGGAATTGTTTCTTCCGCAATGAAAAACGCGGATGGTGCGATGCCGCAGGGGTTTTTCGGAATGCGAAACGAAGTTTTCGCCTGCAGGAGCAGCGGCAGCCGCGTCCCCAGCCGCGCTCAGGCGTCGCGCAGCGTCAGCAGCGGCGGCGTGCGGGTGACGGTGCGCAGGCTGAACCAGCCCGCGAGCAGCGACAGTGCCGCTCCTGCGAACGCAGCCAGCGGCACCGACGACCACCGGGGCGTGTAGTCGAACTGGAACACGGTGTGGGCCAGCACCGCGCCGAGCGTTATGGCCGCCAGCGCGGCGAGCAGTCCGGCCAGCGCACCCGAAGCCGCCAGCTCGATCGCCTGGGCGCGAACCAGTTGGCCGCGCGAGGCGCCCAGCGCCCGCATCAGACCCGCCTCCCGGATGCGTTCGTCGCGCGAGCTGGCGAGCGCGGCATACAGAACGACGATGCCGGCAGCCAGCGTGAACAGGAACAGGAACTGAACGGCGCGCACCACGTGCTCGAGCATCGCCTGCACCTGGCGCAGGATCGACGTGGTGTCGACGACGGTCACGTTGGGGAAGCTGGACACGAGCTCGTTCGCGAGCGAGTCGCGCCCTGCCGGCAGATGGAATGCGGTCACCATCGTCTGCGGGCGATCGGCGAGCGCTTGCGGCGACAGGATCATGAAGAAGTTGACCTGCATCGAATCCCACGCAAGCGTGCGCACCCCGACTGCGGTCACGACCGTCGTGTCGCCGGCGATGTCGAACGTCAGTCGATCGCCGAGGTTCAGGCCGAGGGTCTGCATCAGCCCCTCCTCGATCGACACTTCGAGCCGATCGGGATTGATCCAGCGGCCGCGGGACACCCGGTTGTGCGCCGGCGGCTCGCGCAGGTACGACAGGTTGAATTCGCGATCGACCAGACGTCGAGCGCGATCGCTGTCGAACGTTTCGGGTCCGATCGCGCGGTCGTTGATCGCGATCAGCCGGCCGCGGATCACCGGGTAGAACGCGGGCTCCGAAATCTGCGCGTCGCGCAGCATCTGCTTCACGCTCGCGACCTGATCGGGCTGCACGTTGATGACGAAACGGTTCGGCGCATCGGGCGGCGTTGCTCGCTGCCAGCTGTCGAGCAGGTCGCCGCGCGTGACCGTCAGCAGCATCAGCGCCGTCAGCCCGACGGCGAGCGCTGCCGTTTGAGCGATCGATGATGCGCGGCGGCGGGTCCAGGACGCGAGCGCGAGCCGCAGCGCCACGCGGCCGTTGCGCCCGCCGGCCACGTGGCGCAGCGGCGCGACCAGCCGGATTCCGGCCCAGGCGACCGCGACGAACGCGACCGCCCCGCCGGCAAAGCCCGCCAGCGCCACCGCCGCCAGCCGACGGTCGCCGGCCTGCCACAGCAGCAACAGCCCGAATGCGGCGAGCGCCGCGGCGCCGGTCACCCATGCCGACATCGGCGGTGCGCCGAGCTCGCGCCGCAGCACCCGCAGCGGCGGCACGCCGGCCAGTCGCGTCAGCGGCACCGCGGCGAAGCCCAGCACCAGCAGAAGCCCCGCCGCCACCGCCTGCAGACCGGCGAGCAGCGAAGCCGGCGGCAACGTCAGCCGGATCATCGGCGCGGCGAACGCGACCAGCGCATGATGCGCAAGCCAGCCGATCGCCGCACCCGCAAGCCCGCCGGCGAGCCCGAGCCACAGCATCTCGAGCAGCAGCATCGAAGTCAGTCGCCCCTGGGTCACGCCGATCGCCCGCATCACCGCAGCGGAATCGAGGTGGCGATCCGAGAAGCGGCGTGCGGCGACCGCGATCGCGACCGCGGCGATCAAAGCCGCCAGCAGCGCGACCAGCGCCAGGAACTGCTGCGAGCGCTCCAGCGTCATGCGCAGCTCCGGCCGCGCGTTCTCCAGCGTCTCGAGCCGCTGGCCGCGCTCGAGGCGCGCCTCGGCCCAATGCTCGAACCGCTGCAGCGCCGCCGGATCTCCGGCGACCAGCAAGCGGTAGGTGACGCGGCTGGCCGGCTGCACCAGGCCGGTCGCCTGCAGATCGTCGAGCGCGATCATTGCGCGGGGCGCGAAGTTCACGAAGTTCGCGCCCCGATCGGGCTCGATCGTGATCAGGTGCCGCGCGACGAACTGCAGATCGCCCAGCTGGATCGTCGCACCGGGTCCGATGCCGAGCGCCTGCAGCAGCTGCGGATCGGCCCACAGCGTGCCGCGTTCCGGCACGCCGGTCGCGGCGCGGTCCGGCGCGGCGGCGCGATCGGCGATCCGCACCGTGCCGCGCAGCGGATAGCCGTCCGATACCGCCTTCAGCGACGTCAGCTGCATGGCCGGCAGCGCGCCTGCAGCCGCCGGCGGCGCCACGGCCATGCTCGGGAAGCTGACCGTCTGCGCAGTCTGCAACCCCAGCGCCTTGGCCTGCACGACCCATTGCGTATCGAACGGACGGTCGGACGCGATCCGAAGATCCGCCCCCATCAGCTGACGGGCCTGCGCGCTCAGCGCCGCGTTCAGGCGCTCGACGAAGAAGCCGACGCTGGCGATCGCAGCGACCGCGACGATCAGCGCCGCGAGCAGCAGGCGCAGCTCGCCCGCGCGCCAGTCGCGCTGCGCAAGAATCCACGAAAGACGAACCGCTCCCATGCTGCGGATTGCGAACCGGCGAAGGGCGAAGCGACCGAGTATAGCCGTCGCGCGCCAGACATCGTGGCCGCGCTCGGAGCGCGACCCGGATGTCTACCGGGCCTGCGCTGCGGCGGCAGACAGCGCCGCATCCGCCGCGCCGAGCACGTCCGCGACCGGCGGGACCTGTCCGACGCCGCCGAAGCTCGCGCACCAGCCGGCCCCGGTGACCGCGCACTGCGCGGCATCGAAGTCGCAGAAGATTCCGATCGTCGGGCGTCCGAGCGCGCCGGCCAGATGCGTGAATCCCGTGTCGAGTCCGACCACCAGCTCGGCGCCGGACAGCACCGAGGCGGCATCAGCCACGCCGACGAACGGCGGTACCACGATCGACGCGTCCGCCGCGGCCGCCTCGGACGCGAGCTCGCTTGCCAACGACTGCGCCCGGTGCCGCTCTTGTTCGCTGCCCCAGAACCACACCAGCGACAGCCCGTGCTGCAGCAGGCGCCGCGCCACCTGCAGCCAGTGCGCGTTCGGCCACAGCTTCTGCGGCCGGCTGGCGCCGGTGATCAGCACGCCGTAGCGTACCTGCGGCAGCCACGCGAACTGCGGCGGCGGCGCATGCAGACCGAATTCGACCGGCTCGTCGACCCGATATCCGAGCGCCGCCGCTGCGATTTCGCGGTTGCGGCGCACCACGTGCAGACGCCACGAGACGACCGCGCGCCGCCCGTACGCGAGCGAAGCCAGCGGCTCGCGCGCCGACGACCACGACAGCCCGGCCCGGTCGACCGCGCGAGCGATCCGGCTCACCAGCGCGCTCTTCAGCAACCCCTGGCAGTCGATCACCCAATCGTATTCGGTCTCGCGCAAGCCTGCGACGAAATCGCGCAACGCGCGCCGCACCTCGGCATCGCGCAAGCGGCGGCGCCACTTGCGCCACGCGATCGGAATCACGCGGTCGACCGCCTCGTTCATTGCCGGGATTGCAGCGAACGGCTGCTCGACCACCCAATCGATGCGCGCCTGCGGCAGGTGACGCCGGATGTCGACCGCGACCGGCTGCGCATGCACGACGTCGCCCATCGACGACATCTTCACCAGCAGGACTCTCACCGCGCCGCGGACTGCGCCTGCTGCTCGGCCACCAGCACCGGGTTCAGGCTGGCGTCGTTGTACATCTTGTACTGCCGGTAGACCTTGAAGTAGCCGACGCCGGCGGCGATCTCGTCGAGCAGCCGGTCGTAGCAGGCGGCCAGATCGTCCCGCTGGGCCTGCAGCTGCCCCAGCCGCTCCCGGCACCGCTCGCGATGCGCGTCGTCGACATCCGATCGCTGCGTCTGCAGCCCCATGTGATGGATCTTCAGGCTCAGGATCGACATCCGATCGATCATCGCGCCGGGAGTCTCGCTCGACAGCCGCGCGTGCGCTGCCCGCGGGAACTGCTGCTGCCAGCGCACCAGCTCGTCATCGATGCGCTCGATCGCGTCGTTGCGGGCCTGATTGAACCGGTCGATGTTGCGCTTGTTCTCGGCGATGTCGGAGTCGGCGACGCGGGTTCGCCGCGCCAGATCTTCCTCGGCCCACAGCGAACAGTTCCAGCGATGGTTCGCAAGCAGCCACTCGAACACCGGATCGCGGGCGGGCAGCAAGTTCGCAGCGGCCGCGGCATCGCCGGGCCAACCCGGCAGCCCGTGCGATGCGTCGTGGAAACGAATTACCGGCTGCGAGCGCAGCTGAGCCAGCATCGGGATCTTCCATGGACGGCGGAGAACCCGCCAGAGTTTACCCTGCCCGCATGCGCACCCTTGCCCGCGTCGTGCGCCGCTCAACGCGCGAGTCGCAAACCGCTGAACTGCCACCGCGCGGCCGGCGGAAAGAAGTTCCGATAGGTCGCGCGGATGTGCGAGGCGGGCGTGGCGCACGAGCCGCCGCGCAGCACGTATTGGCTGCACATGAACTTGCCGTTGTATTCGCCGATCGCGCCGGCCGCCGCCTTGAACCCCGGGTAGGGATCGTAGCTGCTCGACGTCCACTCCCAGACGTCGCCGAACGCCTGGGCGAGGCCGCCGGGGCGCGACTCGCGTGCCAACGGCAGCGGATGAAGCGCGCCCGACTCGAGCAGGTTCGCGTCGTGCAGCGGCGCCGCGCAGGTCTGCACCGCGTGCTCCCATTCGCGCTCGGTCGGCAGCCGAGCGCCGGCCCAGCGGGCGTAGGCGTCGGCCTCGAACAGGCTCAGGTGACAGACCGGCGTCCATGGATCGACGTCGACCAGGCCGTGCAGCGTGAAAACGCGCCAGCAGTCGCCGTCGCGTTGCCAATACAGCGGCGCCTGCCAGCCCTCGGCCTGCACCGCATCCCATCCGAGCGACAACCACAGCTCGGCGCGCCGGTAGCCGTCGTCGCGAATGAACTCCAGGTATTCGGCGTTGGTCACCAGGCGGTCGGCGAGCTCGAACGGCGCCAGCAACGCGTCGTGACGCGGCATCTCGTTGTCGAACGCGAAGCCGGTTCCGTCGTGGCCGATCTTCACGAGGCCGCCCGCAAACCCGATCCATTGCGCGGGCGCAGGCGAAACGGTGACCAGCGGCCAGCCGTCGCGATAGGTCGGCAGCAGCGGATTGCACGACAACAGGTGCTTGACGTCGGTCAGGATCAGCTCCTGATGCTGCTGTTCGTGCTGCAGGCCCAGTTCGATCAGCGCATCGCGCTCGGCCTGTGCCGGGTCCTGCGCGAGCAACGCCAGCACCTTCGCATCGACTTCGCGGCGGTAACGCAACACCGCCTGCAGCGTCGGTCGCGTGACCAGCCCACGGCGCGGCCGCGGGTGCTGCGGTCCCACGCCCTGATAGTAGGAGTTGAACAATTCGCGGAACGCCGGGTCGAACGGCCGATGCGCTGGATCGAAACGCTCGAGCACGAACGTCTCGAAGAACCATGTCGTGTGCGCGAGATGCCACTTGACCGGGCTCGCATCCGGCATCGACTGCACCTGGCAATCCTCTGCGGTCAGCGGCTCGGCGAGCGCCCGAGTCATCGCGCGCACTGCGTCGAAACGCTGCGCAAGCGGCTGCTCGGGCGAGATTGCCGCCCGTTCTTCCGGCTTCAGCAAATCGCGGCCGGGCTGTTTCATCACGTCACGCATGGGCGGTGAACACCCCGAACCAGCGGCCTGGATCGGTGAAGCATCGGACCCCGCCGAATCCGGCCTCGCGCAGCAGCGTCTCGAACCCTTCGATCGTGTATTTGTAGGAATTCTCGGTATGGATGCGCTCGCCCGCGACGAACTCGCGCTCGCCGCCGCGCCAGCACACGCGCTGCGTCGTCGCCGACTCCAGGTGCATCTCGATGCGCGACTTCAACGGGGAGAAGAACGCGACGTGGCGCCAGCGCCGCAGGTCGAAGTTCGCCGACAGCAGCCGGTTCAGGTTGCGCAGGAGGTTCCGGTTGAATGCGGCAGTCACGCCCAGCGGGTCGTCGTAGGCAGCCTCCAGGATTCCGATCGGCTTCACGAGGTCCACGCCGACCACGAGCCGCGCGCCCCGATGCTGCCGCAGGCCCGACAGCCAGCGTCGCGCTTGCTCCGGCGCCCAATTTCCGATGCTCGACCCGGCGTAGAAGAAGACCGCGCGCGCCAGGTGGGTGCCGCCCGGCAGCTCGAGTGAATGCGTGAAGTCCGTTCCGACACCGATCATTTCCACGTCGGGATGGCGCTGCTGCAGCGCCCACAGCGAGCTGCGCAGATGCGACGTCGAGATGTCGATCGCGACATACCGCTGCGGCTGCAGCGGCCCGAGCAGATAGTCGGCCTTGCTGCAGTTGCCGGCACCCAGATCGACCAACACGTCGGATCCGGCGAGCTCGGCGGCAATGGCAGCGCCCTGGCGCCGGAAGATCTCTGCCTCGATCCGGGTCGGGTAGTACTCCGGCAGCGCGGTGATCGCGTCGAACAATCGCGACCCGAGCTCGTCGTAGAAGTGCTTCGGCGATGCCTGCGCGGGCTGCGCGCGCAGCCCGGCGGCCGCTTCGGCGCGCAGCAGTTCGGCGCTCTCGTCGCACAGCTGATGGAACTGCGGCTGCAACGGCACCGCGCGAAAGCGGACCACAGGCTGCTCGGCCAGCATCTCGGAGTCTCCCTGGTTAATACGGCAGCGTAGCCCACCGCTGCAGCAGCCGGCGCACGAAACCTCGCGTGCGGTCCGGGCATGCCAGGTGCTTTACATGAACTCCTTACCACCTGCGGACGGTCGTTCGTGGGACCGACGCAGGCGATCGATCGGCAGCAGCCGGCGCAGTCGGCGCACTCGTGATGGGCACCGAAATTGCGTGCGGGATGCCGATCCTGCCGAGCCGATAGTGCTCGGCCGTTTTCCGAGAGTACTTGAAAGGAGTGGTAATGGCCAAGTCGAAGAAGTCGGTGAAGTGGATGATGGTGCCGGCATTCGGCCTGTCGCTGGTGGTCGGCGCATACGCTGCCGACCCGGCGACTCGCGCGGGTGCGGCCGGACAGGGTCCGGGGCAAGGCGCGGCCGCAGTCGGTCAGGCGCAGCCGGCGGTGGGGCAGCAGCAGCCGGCGCAGCGCGCAGCGCAACCCGGGCAGCAGCACGCCGACGGCATGCTGCGGATGAGCCGCCTGATCGGAATGGACGTGCGCAATCCCCAAGGCGAAAACCTGGGTTCGATTCACGACGTGATCGTCGATGCGCAGTCGGGCGAAGCGCGTTATGCCGTGATCGGCTTCGGCGGCTTCCTCGGTCTGGGCGAGCGTCTGTTCGCCTATCCGCTGCAGTCGCTGCAACTGGGGCCAGAGCGCGATCGCGTGGTCCTGAACGTGCCGCGCGAGCGTCTGGCCGAAGCGCCGGGATTCGAGCGTCAGCAACTGCCGGACTGGAATGACTACCTGCGTCGCGTCGACCAGTTCCATGGTCCGCGCGGAACCGGCTGGATGGGCACGACCGCCACGGGCGCGGCAGCCGGGCCGGGCGCTGCCGGTGTGACGCCGGGCACTGCGCCAGCAGCCGGCATGGGAACGCCGGCGGCGACCGCATCGACGACTGCGCCGGCCGCTGGCGCACCTGCGACGCAAACGCAGCGCGCTCCGGCCGCAGCCCCGACCGCGGGCGCGGCGGCCAGCCCTGCCGCCGGCACTGCGGCCGAACCGCGCGCACCGCTGGCGACCGGGGCCGTAGGTACGGAGCCTGGCACGGCGCGCGCCCCGGGCGCGATCGGAGCAGCGCCGGCTGCGCGGCAGCAGCCGATGCCGCCGGAGGTCAAGGAGCTGCGACATGTCCGCGCCAGCGACCTGATCAACCGCAACGTGCGCGACGCGCAAATGGAGCAGGTCGGCGAGATCCGCGACATCGTGGTCAACACGAGCTCGGGGCGGCTGGAGTTCGCCGTGGTCGCGTTCAATCGCGGCTGGTTCGAACCCGACCGCCTGGTGACGGTGCCGATGGACGCGTTCAAGCGCGACGAGCGCCACCCGCGTGACGTCGTGCTGACCGCGACCCGCGACCAGCTCGCGCAAGCGCCGCGCTTCCAGGCTGCGCAGTGGCCGCAATTCGAGGACCGCGACTTCCGCGGCGCGTGGGATCGTTTCCTCGCCACGTTCCGCGGCGATCGGGATCGGGGCGAGCGCGCCGCGGCGACGCGCGACGATCGACCCGGCGGCACGACCGCCGTTCGCGGCGATGCGGCGACCGGCGACCGCGCGGCGCCCGCGGCGGGGACGGCCACGCCGGCGGCTCCGGCCACGCGACCGGCAACCGGCGCAGCGGCTGATCGTCCGGCAACCGGCGCAGCGGCCGATCGTCCGGCAACCGGCGCTGCGGCCGATCGTCCGGCAACCGGCGCTGCGGCTGGCACGGCTGGCACGGCTGGCGCGAGCGCTCCGGCAACCGGCGCGGCGGCCGGCACGGCTGGCGCGACTGCGCCGACCACCGGTGCCGGCACGGCAGCGGGCGCAGCTGGACAGGCCGGAACCGATCGGCCCGCCAGCGGCGCTGCCGGAACGACGCAGCGGCAGAACTGACGCGTCTCTCCTCCTCTGACGCAGCCGCGGGATCACGGGCCTCGGCCCGTGATCCCGCTTTTTTGTGCCGCGGCGGATCGCGTCGTGCAGTTCGCCGCGTCGATTGCCTGGACCGCAGTCAGACGAGCGCGATCAGCTCGGGCACCGCATCGCGGCCGCAAAAAACCACCGCGTTCTGTCCGAACTGCCGCCCCAGTTGCGCCAACGTATCGGCGTCGATTCCGAGCGCGACGCACATCGGCTCGGCCCACGAC
>DATLGW010000014.1:0-2914 GCA_035540315.1 Burkholderiaceae bacterium
CGCTTGGGCGCTCGCCTGCGGATTGTTCCAGTAGCCGCTCATCACGACGGCGCCGCGGCAGACGACCTCGCCGATTTCGCCGTCGGCCACCCGCTGCCCGCCGCCGTCGACGACCGCGACCTGCACGCCGCTGCGGGCCCAGCCGACCGAGCCCAGGATCGCGTCGTCGGCGGACTCGTGATCGCGGCGGCGCAGCCAAGTGATCGTCATCGGCGCCTCGCCCTGACCGTAGATCTGCGTGAAGACCTGCCCGAAGACCGCAATCGCCTTTTTCAGCTGCTCGACGTACATCGGCCCGCCGCCGTAGACGATGCTGCGCAGCCGACTCGGACGCCGGCCGCTGCGTTCGGCGGCGCCGGTCAGCCGGTGCACCATCGTCGGCGCGAGGAAGGCGCCGCAGCCGGGATGGTGGCTGGCCAGCTCGATGAACTCGTCTGGATCGAAGCCGCCGGATGCGGGAATCACCTGCCGCGCGCCGCGCGCGACGTACGGCAGCAGATACACGCCCGAGCCATGCGACATCGGCGCGGCGTGGATCAGGCTCGCGTGCTCGTCGAGCGACTCGACGTCGGCCAGATGAGCGATCGTCATCGCAAACAGGTTGCGGTGCGACAGCATTGCGCCCTTGGAGCGGCCGGTCGTGCCGCTGGTGTAGAACAGCCACGCCAGCGCCGCCGGCTCGACTTCGGCCGGGACGATCGGCGGCTGCTCGAGCAGCGCCTGGTACTCGGCGTCGCCGATCGGCTGCAGCGCGACGTCCGAGGTCGAGGAGTTCGGACCCGGCGCCGCGTTGCCGCGCGCCGTGGCCGCCTGCAGTTCGACGGCCAGCGGCCCCGCCAGCTGCGGCGACGCGAACACCGCCGCAGCGCCGGCATCGGCGAGAATCGCGACGACCTCGCGCGGATGCAGCTTGAAGTTCAACGGCACGACCGCCAGCCCCGCGGCCCAGGCGGCGAACAGCAGCTCCGGGTACTCGGCGCGGTTTTCGCTGTAGACGGCGATCCGGCTGCCGGGCCGATGGCGGCTCGCCAGCGCGCCGGCCAGTCGCAGCGCCCGCTCGCGCAGCGCGCTGAACGTCGCGACCTGAGCCACGCCGTCGAACACGGCGCCGCGATCGCCGAATCGGCGCGCGGTTTCGTCGAGCAACGAAAACAGGTTCATCGATCGTCCGCCCCCTCGTGGCGTCGCACGCAAGCGCGCAGCGCGCCATTTTCGCGCAGCCGCCGCAATCCTCCACCCCCGGCGGCCGATCGTCGCGCCTGGCGCGCGGGTAGCATCATCGGGTCCGGAGACTCGAAATGACGTCAACGATTGCGACCGCTGCGGCCCCCGCAGTGATCGGCCTGATTTCCGACACGCACCCCGGTGACGGCGGTTCGCGGCAACAACGATCGGGCGCCATGGGCGAGCATGCTGCCTGCGACGGCGATCCTGCAGGTCGCGGCGGCAGAGACGACGATAACGCTGTGCGTGGTGCACGACCTGGCGACGCTCGATTTCGAGCCGCACGCCGCAGGCTGCCGGATCGTCGTCCATGGTCATTCGCATCGGCCGGCCGTCGAATGGCGCGGCCCGGTGCTGTACGTGAATCCCGGCAGCGCAGGGCCCCGCCGGTTCTCGCTGCCGATCTCGCTCGCCCGGCTGCGGATCGACGCCGATTCGATCGACGCTGCGATCGATACGCTGCCGCCCGAGCCGCCGGCTAGCCGTGCCCGCCCGTCGTCGGCCGCGCGCCGGCCGCGGCTTTCGGCTCGTGGCGGACCGCGACCGAATTGATGCAGTAGCGCAGCCCGGTGGGCGGCGGCCCGTCCGGGAACACATGGCCGAGGTGGCCGTCGCAGCGCGCGCAACGGACCTCGGTGCGAAGCATTCCGTAGGACCGATCCTCGATCTCGATCAGCGCATCGGGCGACACCGGCTGGCCGTCGTTCACGCAGCCGGTGCCCGACTCGAACTTCTCGCCCGATCGGAACAACGGCTGCCCGCAGCCGGCACAGACGTAGGTGCCCGGCTCGGAGGTACCCAGGAAACAGCCGCTCCACGGCGGCTCGGTGCCGTGCTCGCGCAGCACCCGGTACTGCTCCGGCGAAAGCCGCCGGCGCCACTCGTCGTCGCTCAGTCGCAGTTTGTCGACCATCCGCGCGGCCTCCCATGACCCTGCCAGTATGCCTCGGCGCGCCGGATCACGCGCAGCCAGTCGGCCGCCGCCCGCGCGGCATCGGCGCGCCGGCGCGGGCTGCTCGCGGTCAGCGGATCGGCGATCCACGCGTGGTAGCGCAACGCGCCGCCGAGCGCATTGCAGGCGCCGGCAAGCCAGTACAGCCGCCGCAGCGCGGGCGTCAGCCCCGGCGCGCCGCCGCGGGCAGCGACGTACGCGGCCAGCAGCGTGTCGTGCCGCTGCCGCGCTCCGGGAACCCAGAATCCGAGCGACAACAGCCAGGACGACACGTCCTCGAGCCCATGCCCGATCCGCGCCCGCGCCCAGTCCACCAGCACGACGCGGTCGTGCCCTGCGCGGCGCACCAGCTGCACGTTGCCGCTGTGAACGTCGCCGTGGATCAGCACCGACTCGCGCTCGAGCAACTCGCACCGAACATCGGGCAGCGCATCGACGATCCGCCGCAGGTGTCGCAGATGCGGCCGCAGCCAATCGCAGCGCGCCGCGACGCCCTCGACCGTGTGCAGCGTCGCGAGTGCCGACTGGTGCAGCTCGTCCTCGCGCTGCGGGCTCAATTCCTGCGGTGGCGCCGACTGCGCGCCGTGCAGCCGCGCCAGCGCCTGCACCACGCGGATCGCCTGCTGCGGATCGCGCCAAGGCCAGGCGCCGGCGCGGCGGATGAACTCCAGGTACAGGTACGACTCGTCGGCCGCGACCGCCTCGCTGCCGAGCAGCCGGGGCTGCAGATCCAGCCCC
>DATLGW010000015.1:0-3986 GCA_035540315.1 Burkholderiaceae bacterium
TGCTCGGCTTGTCCGAGCAGATCGGTCGCGACCAGCGCCGCGTCCGCGGTGTCGTCGGCGATGATCAGAATCTCGGTCGGGCCGGCCAGCAGGTCGATGCCGACGAGGCCGAACAGCTGCCGCTTGGCCTCGGCGACGTACGGGTTTCCGGCGCCGGTGATCATGTCCACCGGCTTCATGCCGACGCAACCGTGCACCATCGCCGCCATCGCCTGCACGCCGCCGAGGTCGTAGATCTCGTCGGCGCCGGCGGCGTGCAGCGCATACAGCGTGTACGGGTACATCCCGTCGGCATCGCGCGGCGGCGCACAGGCGGTGACGTGCGCGACCCCGGCAGTCTTCGCGGTGCCGACGCTCATGATCGCCGACGCCACCAGCGGGAACTTGCCCCCGGGCACGTAGCAACCGACGCGCTGGATCGGGATCAGCTTCTGGCCGAGCCGAACGCCGGGCTCGATCTCGGTCTCGAAGTCGTGCAGCGTCTCGAGCTGCTTGCGGGCGAATCCGGTGACCTGTCGCAGCGAATACGCGAAGTCGTCCTTGAACGATTGCGGCAGCGCGCGCTCGACCTTGCGGATGCGCTCCTCGGAAACCCGGAACTCGCCGGATTCCCAGCGGTCGAGCTCGCGTGCATAGCGGCGGATCGCGTCGTCGCGGTGGGTCGCGATGTCGGCCAGCATCTCGCGGACCTTCGACTCGAGCGCAGTCCGGTCCTGCGGTGCCGCAGGCGCCGCCTGTTTAAGGTAGGTCCGCATCGCGTCTCCCCTCGCGGCGGCCCGAGCGGGTCGAGCCGCCTGTAACCGGTTACATTCGCGGCACAGCATGCGCAGCATACGTGCCGCTGTCAATCCTGCGGCGCACAATTCCGAGTGCGGAGGACGCCGGTTGCGACGGCTCCCGAACGCACCTACGATCGGCGAACGAACACGGAGGAGACAGCCGCAGTGGCGCAATACGACCTGGTGATCCGCAACGCGTCGCTCGTCGACGGCACGGGCGCCGACGTTCGACAGGCCGATGTCGCGGTGCGCGGCGAGCGCATCGCGGCGATCGGGACCGTGCGCGAGCGCGGCCGCGACGAGCTCGATGCGCAGGGCCTGGCGCTCGCGCCGGGCGTGATCGACGTGCATACGCATTACGATGCGCAGCTGACCTGGGATCCGACCGCGTCGCCTTCGCCGGCGCTGGGGGTGACGACGGTCGTCATCGGCAACTGCGGCTTCGGGATCGCGCCGGCGACGCCGGACACTCGCGACCTGATCCTGTCGAACCTGTCGGTCGTCGAGGCGATGTCGCTCGACTCGCTGCGCGCAGGCGTGCGCTGGGAGTTCGAGACGTTCGGGCAGTACCTGGAGCTGCTGCGGCGCCGCGGCGTGGTGCCGAACGTCGCGTCGTTCGCATCGCATTCGGCGATTCGCTCGGTGGTGATGAAGCAGGCCGGGTCGGAGCGCGCCGCCACGCCCGAGGAGCTCGCGCGGATGACGCAGATCTTCCGCGAGTCGATGCGCGACGGCGCGATCGGGCTGGGATCGTCGACGTTCGAGAACCACAACGGCTTCGGCGGCGTGCCGGTGCCGTCGCGGATGGCGGACGACGAGGAGTTCCTGGCGTTCGCCAGCGTGATCGCGGAGTTCGGCGTCGGCGTCACGATGATCACTTGCGGCAATCGAACGACGATCGATTTCCTCGAGCAGCTCGCGCGCGCAAGCGGCCGGCCGGCGTTGTACGCGCCGCTGCTGCATTACAGCAATCAGCCCGAGCGCGCGAGCTCGATTGCGGCGCAATGCGCTGCCGCCCGCGCCCGCGGGGTGCCGGTGTACGCCCAGGCGTCGTGCCAGCCGCTGAGCATGGATTTCACCGTCGAGCACGCGTACCCGATGCTGACCGTCGGCCCGTGGTCCGAGCTGGCGAAAGCCGACCGGGCGGCGATGAAGGCGGCGTTCGCTTCAACGGATTTCCGCGATCGGATGCGGCAGAGCCTGCGGCGTGCGGAAGGCACGCGGATCTTCAACGGCGCCTGGGACCAGGTCGAGGTCACGCTGGCGGCTACGCCCGGCAACGGCCACCTCCAAGGCTGCACGATCGCCGAGCTTGCGGCGCGACGCGGGGTCGATCCGGTCGACGCGTTCCTCGACCTGGCGCTCGACGAGGACCTGCAGACGACGTTCACGGCGAAGCTGCTCAACGTCGAGGAGAACCGGGTCGCCGAGCTGCTGGCGAACGACGGCAACCTGGTCAGCCTGTCCGACGGCGGAGCTCACCTGACGTTCTTCTGCGACGCCGGATTCGGCATGCACTTCCTGGGCCGCTGGGTCCGCGAGCTGCGGGCGTTCGACCTGCCGGCCGCGGTGCGCAAGCTGACCAGCGACGTCGCGGACATCTACGGGCTGATCGACCGCGGCCGGATCGCCGTCGGCGCGTTCGCCGACATGATCCTGTTCGATCCGCAGCGCATCGGCATCTCGCGCACGATCCGAAGCGACGACCTGCCGGGAGGCGCGAGCCGGCTGACGCGAACCGCGCCGGGGCTGCACACGGTGTGGGTCAACGGCGTGCCGGTGCACGGCGACGGCCGCTACCTGAACGTCGAGCGGGCGCCTGGGCACGTGCTGACGCGCTTCAGCGGTGCGGGTCCGACGGTGGGGATGGCGCGTGCCGGTCGCGCCCGCGGGGCGGGTCGCGAGGGCTGAGCTGCCGCGGCTGACCTGCCGCAGCGGCGCTGTCCGGCACGCCGCTGCGGCCGGTGGATCCGCGAATCACGAGCTCGTTCGGAAAGCGCCGGTGCTCGATCGGCAGCTGGCGATCGTCGATGCGGGCGAGCAGCCGCGCAACTGCATGGTCGATCATCTGCGGCATCGGCTGGCGCACGGTCGTCAGATCGAACGCGGCCCAGGACGCCATCTCGATGTCGTCGTAGCCGATGACCCACAGATCCTGCGGGACCCGTACGCCGCGGCTCCGCGCGGCGTCGATTGCGCCCAGCGCCAGGATGTCGTTGACGCAGAAGATCGCGTCCGGCGGCTCGCCGAGCTCGAGCAGGCGCACCGCAGCCTGCTCGCCGCGCGCATGGCCGGCATCGGAGAACGACGAGACCTGCTGCAGGTAACGCGGCGACAGCGGTGCGCCGGCGGCGGCGAGCGCGTCGCGGAAACCGCGCTCCCGGTGCAGGATCGTGCTGGCGCGCGATGCGCCGCTGATCAGCGCGATGCGCTTGCGCGCATGCCCGAGCAGATACGCGGCGACTTCGCGGCCCCCGCCGTAGTTGTCGCTCGAAACCTGATCGCTCGGATAGCCGTCGACGGTGCGATTGAGCAGCACGACCGGTGCGTTCGGCGACGCCGTGTCGCGCAGGAATTCGGAGTCCGGCGTCGCCGCAGTCAGGATCACGCCGTCGACGATGCCCCGCCGCAGCGCACGGCTGGCCTGCAGGTCGCCGCCGTGCTCGGCATCCCAGACGATCATCCGCCGCCCCAGCCGAGCGAGCTCGGCGCTGATCGCCTCGAGCATCGACGGAAACAGCGCGTACGACAGCCGCGCGACGACCACGCCGATCGCGCCGCTGCGGCTGGTGCGAAACGCCTGCGCCGCCGCATTGGGCTCGTAGCGGGTCTGGGTCAGCGCCCGCAGCACCCGGTCGCGGGTCTGCGCGCGCACGCGCGGGTCCTGGCGCAGCACTCGGGAGACGGTCGATTGCGACACGCCGGCGACACGCGCGACGTCGTGGCTGGTCACCGAGTCGGGTCGCGCACGTTTGCTGGACACGGAAAGCGCGCCGGTTCGGTCGCAGCGTGGCGCAGGTTCAGGCGCGCGTGCGCGACTCGCCCGCTGCGACGGTTGCCGGCCGGATCACGATTTGCGACAGCACGACCGCAGCGAGCAGCGCGATGCCGGCAGCATCGGTCTTCCAGCCGCCCCACATCAGCAGCCCCGCGGCCGCGAGCGCGGCGGCGCGCTCGAGCAGCCGCAGCGGCCGGATCGCATAGCCC
>DATLGW010000016.1:0-5105 GCA_035540315.1 Burkholderiaceae bacterium
GACCCGACACCGCGGCGGGCACGATCCGGCGCTGCACGGCACGCTGCGCGGCGGCCTGCTCGCTCGGGGTGCGCGACACGCGCTGGTCGGTCGGCAGCGCCGCGACGCTCGAGATGCCGTCGAACGACAGCGCTGCGGAGGCGCCGCCGGCGGTCGCGGCGATGGGCTTCGCGGCCGCCGCGCGTTCGCTCGGCGTGACCAGCACGCGCTGATCGGTCGGCAGCGGCGCGGTCGTGCTGTCGAAGTCGACGGCGAACGCGGGCGCGGCCGCGACGGCGCCGACGGCCGCCGCGGCGGCGGCGAGGCGCTTGGCTTGGGACAGGATCACGTTGTTGAACATTTCAATCTCCGGCAATAAAGAGGTATCGAGGGGGAGGCTTGTCGGAACGCAACATGGTGTTGCGGCCCTTCGAGCGGTTCTGTCGATTCGTGCTTCGAACAGTGCGTTGCATCGACAGTCCGCAGTGTGCGCTGCCGATGTATCGTGGCCACGTCAGATGCGCGCGAGTTTGTAATCACGCGGTATCGTTCGTTTCGGGAGCGAAAGCATCGATGGCCGCCCTGTACCTGATGGATCTCGCCGGCGTTGCCGTCTTCGCGGTCAGCGGCGTGCTGGCCGCGGGTCGAAAGCACCTCGACTGGTTCGGCGTGGCGGTCGTCGCGATCGTGACCGCGATCGGCGGCGGAACGATCCGCGACGTGCTGCTCGATCGGCATCCGATCTTCTGGATCGCCGACACCGTCTACCTGTGGGTGATCCTGGCGGTGACCGCGGCGACGATTGCGGCATGCCGGTACTCGCTGCCGCCGCTGCGCGCGCTGCTCGTCGCCGATGCGCTCGGGCTCGCGCTGTTCGCGATCAGCGGCGCGCAGCTCGCCGAGCAGGCGGGCGCCGGCGGCCTGGTCGCGGTGCTGCTGGGTACGCTCACCGGCACCGCCGGCGGCGCGCTGCGCGACGTGCTGACCGGCGAAGTGCCGCTGGTGCTGCGTGATCGCGTCTTGTACGCGACCGCGGCGATCGCCGGGATCTGCGCATACCTGGCGCTCGCCGCGATCGGCGTCGATCGCGCAATGGCCGGCTATGCCGGCATGGCAGTCGTCGCTGTGCTGCGGATTGCGGCGATCCTGTGGCAGGTGCGGATCCCGAGCCTGACGCTGGACGCGGGCGACGAGCGCTGAACGAACCGTCTACCAGCCGCCGCCCAGCGCCTGGTAGACGTTGACCAGCGCGATCAACCGGTCCCTGCCTGCGGCGAGCAGCTGCCGTTCCGCTGCGAGCCGCTCGCGCTCGGCATCGAGCAGCTCGATCCGGCTCGCGGTGCCGCCCTGGAACGCGCGATCGATCAGGTCGCGCGCGCGCGACTGGCTATCGACCAGCGTGCGGCTCGCTTCGAGCGTTTCGCGCGCGCCGCGATGTGCCGACAGTGCGGTCAACGCGTCGGCATAAGCCTGGCGCGCCGCCTGCCGATAGGTGAGCTCGGCCTGCTCGCGGACTGCCTGCGCCTCGCGCGTTTCAGCGCCGACCCGCACCAGTCCGACCAGCGGCTGCGCGATCAGCGCGCCGACGTTCCAGGTGCGGGACGCGGCGGCGAGCAGGTTGCCGAGCGACGTCGACTCGCCGCCGAGAAAGCCGGTCAATGCGATCGACGGGAACCAGCGCGCGCGCGCCTGCCGCAGATCGGCGTCGGCCGCCGCGAGTTGCGCCTCGGCCGCGCGCACGTCGGGCCGGCGCGCCAGCAGCTCCGAATGCAAGCCGGCCGGAATCTCCGGCGCCGCGTTCAGCGCCTCCAGCGTCGCGCCCCGAATCGGCTCCGACGCGAGCAGCTCGCGCGGGCTGCGGCCGAGCAGCGCGGCGATCGCGATCCGCGCCTGTTCGCGCGCCGCCCGCACGCCGGGCAGCACGGCGGCGACCGCAGCGCGCTGCGCTTCGAACTGGGCATAGGCGGCGGCGCTGATGACGCCCGCGTCGAGCCGACGCTTCTGCAGCGCCAGCGCGTCGCTCCGAAACCGCAGCGTCTGCTCGAGCAGCGCCTGCTCGGCGTCGAGCGCGCGCAGCGTGAAATACGCGCGGGCGACCTGTGCGGCGACCGCGCTGCCGATCCCGCTGCGCGCGTATTCGCTGGCTGCCAGCCGCGCGGCCGCTGCGTCGCGTGCCGCGGCGAGCCGCCCTGACAGATCGAGCTCGTACGACACCGTGAAGCCGGCGCCGTAGAACGTATCGGTGCGCGGCCGCCCGGGCACGTGGCGCAGCTCGCTCGCCCTTGCGCGCTGCGCATCGGCGCCGACGTCGATCGCCGGCAGCCGGTTCGTGTGCGCGATCTCGAGCGCCGCGCGCGCCTGGTTCAGCCGTTGCGCCGCGAGCAGCAGATCCGCGTTGTGCGCGAGCGCCTCGTCGATCAGCGAGTCGAGCACCGGATCGTCGAACGAGCGCCACCAGCGGCTCAGCTGCGGTGGCGCGGGCTCGGCGATCGCCGGCAGATCGAGCGGCGGAACCGGCTTAGGCGCGCTCGCGCTGGCGGCCTGCGCGAGGGCCGCCGTCGCGGCGCAGGCCAGCGTCCGCAGCGAAAGCGTTCGCTCACGCATGGCCGCGCGCTCCTGCCGGCGTTGGCGGCGCGACCGAGGATTCGGCAGGCTGCGGTGCCGCTGCCAACTCCTGCGGCGAGGTCCGCAGCCGCCGCGACACGATCAGCTTGAAGAACAGCGGCACGAAGAAGATCGCCAGGAACGTCGCGGCGATCATTCCGCCCATCACGCCGGTGCCGACCGATTGCCGCGCGCCGGCGCCGGCGCCGCTCGAGAATGCGAGCGGCACGACGCCGAGGATGAAAGCGAGCGACGTCATCACGATCGGGCGAAACCGCAGCCGCGCTGCCTCGGCGGCGGCCGCGGCCGGCGAATGGCCCTGCTGGTACTTCAGCATCGCGTATTCGACGATCAGGATCGCGTTCTTCGCGGCCAGCCCGAGCAGCGTGACCAGCCCGATCTGGAAGTAGACGTCGTTCGTGAAGCCGCGCAGCCACACCGCAGCCAGCGCGCCGAACGTTCCGAACGGCAGCGCGAGCAGCACCGACAGCGGCAGCGACCAGCGCTCGTACTGCGCCGCCAGGATCAGGAACACCATCACGACGGCCAACCCCAGCGCGATTCCCGCCGTGCCCGATGCGCGTTTTTCCTGGAACGACGAGCCGCTCCAGTCGTACGAGAAGTCCGGCGGCAACGCCTGCGCGGCGATCGCCTCGACCCGCGCGATCGCCTGGCCGGAGCTCACGCCCGGCGCCGCCGAACCGATCAGCTTGACCGCCGGCAGGTTGTTGAAGCGCTCGAGCACGTCGGGGCCGGCGCTGTAGTCGACCCGCGCGAACGCAGTCAGCGGCACCATCTCGCCGCGGTCGCTGCGCACGTACATCCGGCCGATGTCCTGCGGGCGCGCGCGAAAGCCGGCATCGGCCGACATCAGCACCTGCCAGGTGCGGCCGAAGCGGTTGAAGTCGTTCACGTAATAGGTGCCGAGCGTGGCCGCGAGCGTGTCGAAGATCGCATTGACCGGCACGTCGAGCGCCTTCGCGCGGTCGCGGTCGACGTCGACGCGCAGTTGCGGCGACGTCGGCCGCCACAGCGTGTTGACGCCGGCCAGCATCGGGTCCTGCGCCGCGCGCGCCTGGAACGCCTGCATCACTTCCGCCAGCCGCTTCGGTCCGCCTTCGCCGCGGTTCTGGATGTAGAACTCGAAGCCGCCGGTCGCGCCCAGCCCGAAGATCGCCGGCGGGTTGAACGCCAGCACCAGCGCTTCCTTGATTGCGGCGGTCTTCATGAACAGCTCGCCGACCAGCTGCTGCGCGGTCACGGTGCGCTCGTGCCACGGCTTCTGCGTGACGAAGATCGTCGCGGCGTTGTTGCGGAATCCGCCGCCGATGAAGTCGAAGCCGGTGAATGCAACGGCATCGAGGTTCGCCGGGTTGGAGCGGATCGCATCGAGCACCTGCGCGACGACCCGGTCCGTGCGCTCGAGCGATGCGCCGTCGGGCAGCAGCACCGCCGAGATGTAGAAGCCCTGGTCTTCGTCGGGCACCAGCGAGCCGGGGGTGACCCGCCACAGCCAGACGGTCGCGATCGTCATCGCGGCGAACAGCGCGACCGCGACCCCCGAGCGGCGCATCATCCAGCTCACGCCGCCGACGTAGCGGCGGGTCGTCCATCCGAACGCGGCATTGAACCAGCGCAACGGCGCGGCGATCTGGCGGTGGCCGGGGCGCAGGATCAGCGCGCACAGCGCCGGCGTCAGCGTCAGTGCGACGACGCCCGAGATGCCGACCGCGATCGAAATCGTGATCGCGAACTGCCGGTACAGCTCGCCGGTCAGCCCGCCGAGGAACGCGATCGGCACGAACACCGACGTCAGCACCAGCACGATCGCGATCACCGGCCCGGTGACTTCCTTCATTGCCTGGATTGCCGCGTCGCGCGGCGGCCGGCCCTGCTCGTGCATGATCCGCTCGACGTTCTCGAGCACGACGATTGCGTCGTCGACGACGATGCCGATCGACAGCACCATGCCGAACAGCGTCAGCGTGTTGATCGAATAGCCGAGCAGCAACAGCCCGGCGAACGTGCCGATCAGAGACACCGGGACCGCGAGCGCCGGAATCAGCGTCGCGCGCCAGTTCTGCAGGAACACGAACACGACCAGGAACACCAGCAGCATCGCCTCGGCGAGCGTCTTGACGACCTCTCGGATCGACACCTCGACGAAGCGGGTCGTGTCGTACGGGATCGAGTACGCCAGGCCCGACGGAAACCGCGCCGACAGCGCTTCGGCCACGCGCTTGACCTCGTCGGCGACGGTCAGCGCATTGGCGCCCGACTGCAGGAACACGCCGACCAGCGTCGCCGGCTTGCCGTTGATGCGGCCGATGAAGTCGTAGTCCTTCGAGCCGAGCTCGATCCGGGCGACGTCGGCCAGCCGCAGGTGCGCGCCGTTCGGGTTCGCGCGCACGATGATGTTGCCGAACTCCTCGGCCGTCGCGAGCCGCCCCTGCGCAGTGATCGTGTAGACGAGCTCCTGGCCGCCGGGCGACGGCGACTGTCCGATCTTGCCGGCGGCGAAT
>DATLGW010000017.1:0-5779 GCA_035540315.1 Burkholderiaceae bacterium
CGCCGAATGCTGACGACCTGCAATTCGAGAGCCACGGCGTGAAGGTATACGTCGACCCGAAGAGTCTGGCGTACATCAACGGCACCGAGCTCGACTTCGTGCGCGAAGGCTTGAACGAGTCATTCAAGTTCCGCAATCCGAACGTCAAGGGCGAGTGCGGCTGCGGAGAATCGTTCACGGTCTGACACCGCGCCGGGCGGCTGCGTCGGGCGCCACTGACTTGCGGCGGCGGCCTCGGTGACCGTCGACCCGGTCATCCTGTTCTTCCTGCTCGGGGTCGGGGCGCGGCTGGCCCGCTCCGATCTCAGAATCCCCGAAGCGCTGTACGAGGCGCTGTCGATCTACCTGCTGCTGGCGATCGGTTTCAAGGGCGGCGTGCAGCTGGCGCAGCAGCCGCTGGGGCCGCTGCTGCCGCTGGCGCTGGCGGCGATCGCGATCTCGGCGGTCACGCCGCTGGCGCTGTTCCCGCTGCTGCGCCGGCTGGTGCGGTTGCCTCGGCCGGACGCGGCATCGATTGCGGCGCACTACGGCTCGGTATCGGTCGTGACGTTCGCGGTTGCGCTGAGCTGGCTGCAACGGCACGGCGTGCCGGCCGAACCGCAGATGGCGGTGCTGGTCGCACTGATGGAGGCGCCGGGGATCGTGGTCGGGGTGATGCTTGCGCGGCCGCGAAGCGGCGCGCCCAGCCTGGGCAGCGGATCGCCCGCGGTGCGTGGCTGGGGGCAGCTGATGCACGAGGTGGTGTTCGGCAAGGCGGTCTTCCTGCTGCTGGGCGGCCTGGTGATCGGATGGATCGCGGGGCCCGACGGCGGCGCGCCGCTGCAGCCGCTGTTCGGCGACCTGTTCAAGGGGGTGCTGGCGCTGTTCCTGCTCGAGATGGGGCTGGTCGCCGGCGGCCGGATCCCGGAGCTGCGGCGCGCGGGCCCGCGGCTGGTTGCGTTCGGGGTGCTCGCGCCGCTGGCGCTGGGGTCGGTTGCGGCGCTGATCGGCACGGCGCTCGGGCTGTCGGTCGGCGGCGTCACGCTGCTGGCGACGCTGGCGTCGAGCGCGTCGTACATTGCCGCGCCGACCGCGATGCGGATCGCCGTTCCCGAGGCGAACCCGGCGCTGTCGATCGGCACCGCGCTGGGCGTGACGTTCCCGTTCAACGTGGTGTTCGGGATTCCGTGGTACGCGCAGCTCGCTCAGTGGCTGGTCGGTTGACCGGCGGGAGGATCGGCAATGCAGAAGCACGCGCGAAAGTTGCTGGTGATCATCAGCGAGGCGGCGATCGAGCGGGCGCTGATCGCCGACTGTCGCCGGCTCGGCGCGCTCGGCTACACGGTCTTCGACGTTCGCGGCGGCGGGATGCAGAGCGACCGCGAGTCGTCGTGGGAGGCCGACCGATCGATCGAGCTGCAGGTCGTCTGCAGCGAACCGGTGGCCGACCGCATTGCCGAGCACGTGCTGGCGAGCTACGCGCCGCACTACTCGGTCGCGCTGTACCTGGCCGATGTCCAGGTGTTCCGCGCGACCAAATATTAGGCCAAGCGAGCTAGCTCTCGCGCTTGAGCGCAGGGAACAGGATCACGTCGCGGATGCTGGCGCTGTCGGTCAGCAGCATGACCAGCCGGTCGATGCCGATGCCGCAGCCTGCGGCGGGCGGCATCGCATATTCGAGCGCACGGATGTAATCGGCATCGTAGTACATCGCCTCGTCGTCGCCGGCGTCCTTCGCGGCCGACTGGCGCGCGAACCGCGCTGCCTGGTCCTCGGGATCGTTCAGCTCGGAAAAGCCGTTCGCGATCTCGCGACCGACGATGAACAGCTCGAAACGCTCGGCCACGTCGGGCCGATCGTCGGCGGCGCGTGCCAGCGGCGACACCTCGACCGGAAAGTCGATGATGAACGTCGGCTCCCACAGCTGCGACTCGGCGCATTCCTCGAACAAGGCCAGCTGCAGCGTGCCGACGCCGCCGTCGCGCAGCTTCGGCCCCTCGACGTCGGCGCCGAGGCGGCGCAGCTCGTTGCGCAGCCACTGCGGGTCCTGCAGCGGCGAATCGGCATAACGCGGCGCGTGGCGCCGGATCGCGTCGACGATCGTCATCCGAGCGAACGGCCGTGCCAGGTCGAGCGCGCGTCCCTGGTACTCGATCGACGTCGTGCCGATCGCCGCCTCGGCCGTCTGCCGGATCAGCCGCTCGGTGAAGTCCATCATCCGGCGATAGTCCCAGTACGCGGCGTAGAACTCCATCATCGTGAACTCGGGGTTGTGCCGCGGACTGATCCCCTCGTTGCGAAAGCTGCGGTTGATCTCGAACACGCGCTCGAAGCCGCCGACGACCAGACGCTTCAGGAACAGCTCGGGCGCGATGCGCAGGTACATCTGCTGGTCGAGCGCATTGTGGAACGTGACGAACGGGCGCGCGGTCGCGCCGCCCGGGATCGTCTGCAGCATCGGTGTCTCGACTTCGAGGAAACCCTCGGCGGTCATCAGCCGGCGCAGCGCGTCGATCGTGCGGCTGCGCGTCGCGAACGTGCGGCGAGCCGCTTCGGTGACGATCAGGTCGACGTAGCGCTGGCGGTAGCGCAGCTCCTGGTCGGCCAGGCCGTGGAACTTGTCCGGCAGCGGCCGCAGCGACTTCGCGAGCAGCCGCAGCGACGTGCAGCGCACGGTCAGCTCGCCTTTCATCGTCTTGAACAGCACGCCCTCGGCGGCGACGATGTCGCCCAGGTCCCAGTGCTTGAACGCCTGATGCCTTTCGGCGCCGATGCCGTCGTCGTTGAGCCACAGCTGGATGCGGCCGGTGGCGTCCTGGATCGTCGCGAAGCTCGCCTTGCCCTGCACGCGGCGCAGCATCATCCGCCCGGCGACCGCGACCGTCACCGCCGCGGCCTCGAGCGCCTCGCGCGAGTCGGCGTCGTGGCGCGCATGCAGCGCGGCCGCTGTGTCTCGCGGGCTGTAGTCGTTGGGGAAAGCGACGCCTTCGGCGCGCAGCTTCGCGAGCTTCGCGCGCCGCTCGGCAATCACATGGTTCTCGTCGTGCTCGTCGGGCAGCGGCGAGGGGGGCGCGGGCGTCGGTGCGTTGCTCATCTGGTTTCGCCGGTCACACGCCCTGTTTCAGCGACGCAGTGATGAACGGATCGAGATCGCCGTCGAGCACCGCTTTGGTGTTGCTGATCTCGACGTTGGTGCGCAGGTCCTTGATCCGCGACTGATCCAGCACGTACGAGCGGATCTGATGGCCCCAGCCGATGTCGGTCTTGCTCGCTTCGATCTTGTCCTGCTCGATCTGGCGCTTGCGCAACTCGTGCTCGAACAGCCGCGAGCGCAGCATCTTCATCGCTTCGTCCCGGTTCCGATGCTGCGAGCGGTCGTTCTGGCATTGCACGACGATGTTGGTCGGCAGGTGCGTGATCCGCACCGCCGACTCGGTCTTGTTCACGTGCTGGCCGCCGGCGCCGGACGCTCGGAACACGTCGATCCGCAGATCCGCCGGATTGACCTCGATCTGGATCGAGTCGTCGACTTCGGGGTAGACGAACAGCGATGCGAACGACGTGTGCCGGCCACCGCCGGAATCGAACGGCGACTTGCGCACCAGCCGGTGCACGCCGGTTTCGGTGCGCAGGTGACCGTACGCGTATTCGCCGTCGACCTTGATCGTCGCGCTCTTGATCCCGGCGACGTCGCCCGGCGACTCCTCCAGCACCTCGGCGCGGAACCCCTTGCGTTCGCAGTAGCGCAGGTACTGGCGCAGCAGCATCGCTGCCCAGTCCTGCGCCTCGGTGCCGCCGGCGCCGGCCTGGATCTCGATGAAGCAGTTGTTCTCGTCGGCCGGGTTCGAGAACATCCGGCGGAACTCCAGCTGCTCGACGCGCCGCTCGATCTCGTGCGCGTCCGATTCGATCGCGGCCAGCGTCGAATCGTCGCGCTCCTCGCGCGCCATTCCGAACAGCGCGTCGGCGTCGTCGAGCGAGCGGGCGATCTGCTGCAGCCCGAGCACGACGTCCTCGAGCGATTTGCGCTCGCGGCCCAGGTCTTGCGCCCGCTTCGCGTCGTTCCACACGTCGGGCGCCTCGAGTTCGCGCGCGACTACCTCGAGCCGGGCCTGCTTCGCATCGAAGTCAAAGATACCCCCGTAGCGCCTTCAGCCGGCCCCGCAGGTCGGCGATCAGCGCTTCGATCTGGTTCAGTCGTTCGGCGTCCATCGTGCAGTTGCCATCGCGAGGAGGAAACATTCGATTCTATCCGAGCGGCTGCACGTGCTCGATCACCAGCGACACGG
The DNA here is from genome assembly GCA_035540315.1 of Burkholderiaceae bacterium. GTDB lineage: Bacteria > Pseudomonadota > Gammaproteobacteria > Burkholderiales > Burkholderiaceae_E > DATLGW01. The sequence goes on from DATLGW010000017.1 coordinate 4,269, forward strand.
CGTCCGGGCCGCGCCAATCGTCGCGCGCGAGCCGGTATGCCAGCAGCGCGCGCGCCGGCAGCGGTTCGGTGCGCCCGAACGCGATTGCCGGCAGCCGCAGGCGCGAGCGCGCCAGCTCCAGCTTCAGATGCCGATCCTTGAACAGCCGCTGGCCCGAGACCGCGAACTCGTCGAGGAACAGCGGCGCGGGGAAACCCTGGCCCCAGACGTCGCGGTCGATCAGCGTCGCGTTCCACGCATTGAATTCGGCGTCGGCGAGGCCGCCGTCGGTCTCGACGACGGCAGCGAAGCAGCCGGGATCGGCGAGCTCGTCGACGCAGGCGTCGAACGCGGCGACGAACCGCGGCAGCTGCTCGCGCGCCAGCGTCAAACCGGCCGCCATCGCATGACCTCCGAAGCGCAGCAGCAGGCCCGGTTCGCGCTTGTCGACCAGGTCGAGCACGTCGCGCAGGTGCACGCCGGCGATCGACCGTCCGGATCCCTTCAGCAGGTGCGGCGCGCGTTCGTCGATCGCCAGCGCCACCACCGGGCGATGAATCCGATCCTTCAGCCGCGACGCGATCAATCCGACGATTCCGGCGTGCCAGCCGGGCCGGAACGCCACCAGCGCGCGCTGCGACGGCCGGAACTGCGCAATCTCGTCCTGCGCTTCCTCGCGCATCTCCGACTCCAGCTCGCGGCGGTCGCGGTTGATCGCATCGAGGCGCTCGGCGAGCGCTCGGGCCGCTTCGAAGTCTTCAGCCAGCAGGCACTCGACGCCGATCGAGATGTCGGCCAGTCGGCCTGCGGCGTTGATCCGCGGCGCAACCGCAAAGCCGAGGTCGGCGCAGCTGGCCGAGCGGGCATCGCGCCCGGCCACCTGCAGCAGCGCGACGATGCCCGGACGCGCGCGCCCGGCGCGGATCCGACGCAGCCCGGCGGCGACCAGCAGGCGATTGTTCGAGTCGAGCCGGACCACGTCGGCCACGGTGCCCAGCGCGACCAGATCGAGCAGCGACTGCAGCGCCGGCTCGTCGCGTCCGCCGAACGCGCCGCGGCTGCGCAGCTCGGCGCGCAGCGCAAGCAGCAGATAGAACATCACGCCGACGCCCGCCAGATGCTTGCTGGCGAAGCGGCACTCGGGCTGGTTCGGGTTCACGATCACGGTCGCCTCCGGCAGGCGCGCGGCCGGAAGGTGGTGATCGGTCACCAGCACCTCCAGGCCCAGCGCCTTCGCGCGCGCGATGCCGTCGAAGCTCGCGATCCCATTGTCGACGGTGATCAGCAGCGCCGGGCGTCCGAGGCGCGGATGCGCGCAGGCAGCATCGACGATGTCGGGGCTCAGGCCGTAACCGTGCTCGACCCGATTCGGCACCAGGTAGTCGACGACGGCGCCCAGCGAGCGCAGTCCCAGCACCGCGACCGCGACCGCGGTCGCGCCGTCGCAGTCGTAGTCGCCGACGACCAGCATCGGCGCGCGCTGGGCGATCCGGTCGGCGAGCAGGCGGGCCGCGTCGCCGGCGCGGTGCAAC
>DATLGW010000018.1:0-3518 GCA_035540315.1 Burkholderiaceae bacterium
TCGCATCCCAGACCTTGCACGTGCACCACGTCGCCTATCTGGTCGACCACGGCCTGCCGGCGATGACCGCCGCAACGATCGTCGGCATCGTCGGCGCCTCCAGCATCGTCGGCAAGATCGGCGGAGGCTGGCTGTCGGATCGGATCGATCGCGAATTCATCTACGTCGCCGGCATCGGTTGCGTCGTGCTCGGCATCGGTCTGCTCGGCCTGGTCCGCTGGCTGCCGTCGCTGTGGGTGCCGTACGGATACGCGGTGCTGTTCGGGGCGGGGTATTCGGTGACGGCATCGCTCGCGCCGGCGATGGTCAGCGACCGGTTCGGCGGCCGCAACTTCGGCGCGATCGTCGGCCTGAGCATGGTCGGCGGCGCGATCGGTTCTGCACTCGGCGCGTGGCTGGCGGGGTTCCTGTTCGATCTGTCCGGCAGCTATGCGATCCCGTTCACGATCGCCGGCGCCTGCGCCGCGGCGGCCGGCGCGGCCGCATGGCATGCGCGGACGCTGCGTCGGCGGGCGCTGCGGGCGGCCTCGCCGCCGACCTGACGCAGGCTCTTGCCCGACCGGACGGCCGTGCCGAGCGGTCTTCGGGCGGGCGGTAGAATACCGGCTTTTCCACAATGTCCTGGGCCGATAGCGACTGCTAACATGGGCACCGTGTACGAGTCCGACGTCACCCAATTCCTGAAGCGCCTGAAGCAGGAGCGCCCCGAGATCGACGAAGACCAGCGCCGGGGCCGCGCGATCTGGTGGGACAAGAGCGGGATCGATCTGGACGAGCTGCAGCGCCAGAAGCACTCGCGCGTCCCCCAGTCGCCGTACGTCTACTACAGCAAGCCCTGATCCGAAAGAACCGAGCACCGCGTGGACGAAGGACTGGCGCAGGCGATCGATAGCGACCCGATCGTCTCAGGCGGCGGCGATCAGCTCGAGCTGCCGATCGTCGCGCGGATCCACGGCGAGCCGCTGGTCGCCCTGCCCCAGGACCTGTACATCCCGCCGGACGCGCTCGAGGTGTTTCTCGAGAGCTTCGAGGGCCCGCTGGACCTGCTGCTCTACCTGATCCGCAAGCAGAACTTCAATATCCTCGACATCCCGATGGCCGAGGTCACTCGGCAGTACCTCGATTACATCGACGAGATTCGCAGCTCGAACCTGGAGCTGGCAGCCGAATACCTGCTGATGGCCGCGCTGCTGATCGACATCAAGTCGCGGATGCTGCTGCCGGTCAAGCGCGCCGACAGCGACGAGGAAGTCGAGGATCCGCGGGCGGAGCTGGCCCGGCGCCTGCTCGAGTACGAGCGCATCAAGCTGGGCGCGCAGCGGATCGACGCGCTGCCGCAGCTGGGCCGCGATTTCCTGCAGGCACAGGTCGTGATCGAGCAGTCGCTCGAGGCGGTGCTGCCGCAGGTGCAGGTCATCGACCTGCGCACCGCCTGGGCGGACATCCTGCGCCGCGCGAAGCTGTTGCAGCATCACCGGATCACGCGTGAGCAGCTGTCGGTGCGCGAATACATGACGCGGGTGCTGCGCACGCTGCAGCACCGCCGCTTCGCCGAATTCCAGGACCTGTTCGACCCGCAACGTGGCGTGCCGGTCGCGGTGGTCACGTTCATCGCGCTGCTCGAGCTCGCGCGCGAATCGCTGGTCGAGATCACGCAGGCCGAGCCGTTCGCGCCGATCTACGTGCGGCTGTCGTACCAGCCCAGCTGAACGCGCTCGGCGCGACGGCGCCCGCTCAGGCGGCAGCCGGCGACGACAGATCGGCCAGCATCGGATGCAGGATCGCCGCGCCCAGCCGTCGGCTGCGGGCGGCGCTCCAGCCATGAATCGGGTCCGGCAGGTTCGCGTTGTCCTTGAACGGCAACTCGAGCGTCATCGCCAGCCCCCCGAACTGCTCGCTCGCCCATTTCGAGGCCAGCCGCGGATTCGCCTTCGTCTCCTTCGTCTTGGGGTAGCCGTGCTCGGTCTGGAAGTCCGGGCTGGCGGCGACGAAGCCGTCGAGGAATGCCTGCAGCCGCGCACCCTGCGCCGGCGTGAACCCCGGCAGCTGCTGCGGTCCCTCGATGAACACGTACGGCAACGTCTCGTCGCCGTGCACGTCGAGCACCAGGTGCGCGCCCGTCTGCAGCATCCGCTGGCGAACCCACCAGACTTCGGGGCTGCGCTCGGGGGACGGTTGCTGCCATTCGCGGTTCAGGTTCACGCCGGCGGCGTTCGTACGCAGGTTGCCCCGCACCGAGCCGTCCGGGTTCATGTTCGGCACCAGGTAGAAGACTGCCCGCTCCCGGGCCAACCGCGCGACCGGATCGCTGCGGTCGAGCAGGCGCTCGAGCAGCCCGTCGACGAACCATTCAGCCATCGTTTCGCCCGGATGCTGGCGCGCGATCACCCACACCGGGCGCGCGCGCGCCCGCGGCTCGCCGACGATCACCAGGTCCAGGTCGCGCCCGTCGACCGTGGAGCCCAGCCGCTCGATCCGCGCCAGCCCCGACGCCTCGCAGCGCGCGAGCAGCGCCAGGTGCCGTTCCCAGGAATACGGCTCGAAGTACGCGAAATACATCGACTCGCGCTGCGGCGTCACGCGCAACGTCAGCGTCTTGCCGTCGTATTCGGTCGCAATCCGAAACCAGTGCTCGCGATCGTACGATGCGCAGGCGCGATAGCCGGCCCAGCCGCTCGGATAGGTCGCCTCGCCGGCGTTCTCGATCCGCAGCGCGCACGGCTGGCCGGCTGCGCCCACGAGCCGGAAATGGAACCACTGCCGGATGTCGGCATGGCTGTCGGCGCGCAGCCGCAGCCGGATCGCGGCGGCATCCGACGCGTCGATGACCTCGATCGCGCCCGAATCGAAGCGGCAACTGACACTGAGCATGGCAAGCGATGATAGTACGCGACGGTAGAATCGGCCGGTGCCCGTGTTGATCACCGACGATGCGCCGCTGCGCGCGCTGAACGCGTTCGGGATTTCCGCGCGCGCGCGCCGGCTGATCGAGCTGGCGGCGCCCGAGGACGTCGCCGCCGCGCTCGACGCCTGCCGCGGGCTGCGCCCGCTGCTGCTGGGCGGCGGCAGCAACCTGCTTTTCGTCGGCGACGTCGACGCGCCGGTGCTGCGGATCGGGCTGCGCGGCCGCCGGATCCTCAGCGACGACGGCGAGCAGGTGCTGGTCGAAGCCGCCGCGGGCGAGCCGTGGCACGAGTTCGTCGTCTGGACGCTGGCGCAGGGGCTCGCCGGGCTGCAGAACCTTGCGTTGATCCCCGGGACCGTCGGCGCCGCGCCGATGCAGAACATCGGCGCCTACGGCGTCGAGCTGTCCGATTCGTTCCGGAGTCTGACGGCCGTGCACGTCGCGAGCGGGCGGTGGCGCGATTTCGACGCCAACGACTGCCGCTTCGCCTACCGGGACAGCTACTTCAAGACGCCGGCGGGACGCGAGTGGGTGATCGTGTCGGTACGCCTGCGCCTGGCGCGGCAGGCCTCGCTGGCGCTGGACTACGGGGAGCTGCGCGCGGAGCTGCGGG
>DATLGW010000019.1:0-2494 GCA_035540315.1 Burkholderiaceae bacterium
GTGCAGGCGTGAGCGCGGTCGCGCCCGGCGGCGCTGCCGCGAATGCGGCGCCGATCAAGCTGCTGATCCTGGCGCTCGGCGGCGAGGGCGGCGGCGCGCTCGCCGACCTGATCGTCGATGCCGCGCAGCGGCAGGGTTTTCCGGTGCAGTCGACGTCGATTCCGGGGGTTGCGCAGCGCACCGGCGCGACGTCGTATTACATCGAGCTGCTGCCGGTGCCGGCGGAACAACTCGGCGGCGCGCGGCCGGTGTTCTCGCTGACGCCGCTGGCGGGCGACCTCGATCTGATCGTTTCTTCCGAGCTGCTCGAAACCGGCCGCGCAATCGAAGCCGGTCTGCCCAGCCCGGAGCGAACGCTGCTGATCTCGTCGACCAGCCGTTTCCTGACGGTGGCCGAGCGGATGCAGATGGCCGACGGCCGCTACGACGGCGATCGGATCGCCGCCGCTGCGCGCAAGTTCGCTCAGCGCGCGGTGCTGTTCGACATGGCGGCCGAGGCGCAGCGGCACCGCACCGTGGTTTCGGCAGTGATGTTCGGCGCGATCGTCGCGAGCGGCAAGCTGCCGCTGTCGCGCGACGTCTGCGAGGCGGCGATCGCCGATTCGGTCCGCGGCGTCGATGCGACGCTGGCCGGATTCGAGGCCGGCTTCGACGCGACGATGCGCGCGGACGCTGCGGCCGCGCCGGTGCGCGACGGCAGGGCGCGTCTGGACTATGCGCGCGCGGTCGCGCTCGGCACCGCGCGCTGCGCGGATTTCCAGGACGACGCGTACGCGCAGCTGTATCGCCAGCGCTGCGAGCGCATTGCCGCAGCCGAACGCGACGCGGGCGGCGGTCCGAAGCTGCAGGTCGCGGCCGTGGCGGCCCGCTTTCTGGCGCTGTGGATGGCGTACGAGGACACGATTCGCGTCGCCGACCTCAAGAGCCGACCGCAGCGGCTGCAGCGGATCCGCGATTCGGTCGGCGCGCGCGACGGCGAGCCGGTGACGGTCCGCGAGTTCCTCAAGCCGGGCGTCGACGAGATCGCCGCAGTGCTGCCGCCGCGCCCGGCCGGGTGGCTGCTGCGGTGGGGGCAGCGCCGGCGCCGCAGCGCGATTGGCGAAGGGATGCGCTTGGCGACGACGTCGGTGCACGGCTATCTGATGCTGCGGCTGCTGGCGGCGATGCGGCCGCTGCGCCGCCGCTCGTCGCGGTTCGCAGACGAGCAGGCGCTGATCGAGCGCTGGCTCGACCGGCTGCTGGCAGCACTCGAACGCGCGGCCGCGGCCGGAGTCCCCGAACGCCGCGCCGCGGAGCTGGCGCTGGCGCGGGAGATCGCCGAATGCCCGCGGCTGCTCAAGGGCTACGGCGACACGCACCGGCGCGGGCGGCGCAGCTTCGACGCGATCCTGCAGGACCTGATCGAGCGCGATGCGGCCGGCGAGCCGCAGGCGCTCGCGGAGTCGATCCGGCGCGCACGTCAGGCGGCGCTCGCCGAGCCGGAGGGGCGCGAGCTCGCCCGCGTGCTCGGGCGCCCGCTGCCCGAGCCGACCGAGCATCCGGTACGGATCGTGCGCCGGCCGCGGCCCGTTCCACGGTATGCCGACCCGCCCAAGGGCTGAACGCCGCGGTCGCGCATTTCATCACGCGACCGCGTCCGGAGCTCGACTATCCTCCCTCAAAACAGGGAGGGAACCATGCAGGAACGCCAGCCGTGGTGGCAGTCGGCGGTACCGGCTCGCATGTTGCCGCCGGAGCCGCCGCAGCACGGTCCGAACGGGCGCTGCCAGCGCCGCAGTCGCGGGCGCAGCGCCGGCGTGCTGCGATGGATCGGCGCATTGTCGGTGGCGGCGCTGGGGTACTGGTTGCTGTCGGCATCCCCGGGGTGATCGTCCGGGCCTCGTGAACGCCGGGTCGGCTGTGGGGAAAACCGCACGCTGCGGTTGACTGTTCTGCACCCGCTGCCGCAGCGAAGCTACCGTTACGCGTCGCGCGAGCCTGCTGCCGGCACGAGCCTGCCGCCGGCAATCGGCCTTCACCTTTTGCGAGCGATCCATGGTCGACCCGATGCTGTTCAAGGTCATGGCAGATCAGGTCAAGGACTATGCGCTGTTCCTGCTCGATCCGCGGGGGCACGTGCTCAGCTGGAATGCGGGCGCGCACCAGATCAAGGGCTACGAGGCCGAGGAGATCATCGGCCGGCACTTCTCGACGTTCTACCCGTCCGAGGCGATCGCCCGCGGCTGGCCGCAGGAGGAGCTGCGGCGCGCCACGCGCGAAGGCCGGTTCGAGGACGAGGGCTGGCGGGTCCGCAAGGACGGTTCGCTGTTCTGGGCCAACGTCGTCATCACGGCGCTTCGGGACGCCAACGGCAAGCTGCTCGCGTTCTCGAAGATCACGCGGGACCTGACCGACAGACGCCAGCAGGAAGATGCGGTCCGGCAGAGCGAAGAGGTTTCGGCTGCTGGTCGAAGGCGTGGCCGATTACGCGATCTACATGCTCGACCCCGAGGGC
>DATLGW010000020.1:0-9545 GCA_035540315.1 Burkholderiaceae bacterium
ATTCCGGAGTGGACAAGCTGCGATACACCGAGGCGGTGGCGACCGAAGCGATGCGGCTCAAGCCTGTGGGCCCGCTGCAGGCGCTGCAGGCGCTGTGTGACCTGCGGATCGGCGAGCTGCACCTGCCCGCGGGAACGATCATCGTGTCCCCCGTGCGCGACGGGGCGCTGCGCGAACAGCTGTTCCCGCAGGCGCACAAGTTCCTGCCGGAGCGATGGCTGAATGGCGACGCAAAGGCAATCGACGATACCCGCCGCGCGATCTTTCCATTCGGCGGCGGGCCCCGCTACTGCCCCGGCCGCTATCTGGCGATGGTCGAGATCAAGCTGGTCGTCTCGATGCTGTTTCGCAATTTCGCGCCTCGCCTGACCGCCGACCCGGCGACGATCGGCGAGCACTACCATCTGACGATGGGTCCGGATACGCTGCCGATGGCGCTCGAGCAGCGATCGCCGGCGTAACAGTCGAGTCACCGGGCGCAGTCGGTGCCGGTCCGACCCCGGCATTGCTGCGGTACCACCCAGCAAAATCCGCCGCTCCGGCGGCCGCGCGCGCAGGCACGCCGAATGCTTCACGTTGCCGGGCTGCAACACGAGCAAGGACACCACACCGATGAATCAGGACACCCTCCGAATTATCGAGGCGTGCCGTCAGTGTGCCGCGGCGGCGAGCCAATGCGCGACTGCCGCGCTGGTCGACCGCGATGCCAGCGCCAAGGCGCGCTGCGCACAACTTGCGCTGGATTGTGCGGCGCTGTGCCGGCTGCTGGTATCGACTGCGCAGCGGCAAAGCCCGGCCACTGCATTGCTGCGTCATGCGTGCGAGGTCCTGTGCGAGGAGCTCGCGGTCGAATGCGAGAAATTCGACACGCTGTATTGCCGCCGCTGCGCGGTCGTGTGCCGCTATACCGCAACCGCCTGTGCGCGCGGCACCGAGGTCGGCCGCATCGGAGATCACCCAGCGGTCGCTTGACGCGACGCCGGCGCCCCCGTGCAAGCTGGGGGCCTCCACAATTCCCGCGCGCTTACCCGCTGGGTAAGGTTCCGCCTCGACGACCAGCAGAGGCGCAATGGATACTCACGTGGCGATGGCGTTGGCGGTTACGATTTCGACGTGGGTGGTTGCAGGATGGACTGCTGCGCAGATCCTCCTGACGCACCGTCCCCCGAAGCATTCGGCGAAGCCCGCTGATCGCCATCACACAGGGAGCGCGCGATGAAACGATTCCTCGCCGCAGCCGCTGCCGCAGCCATCGCGGCATCCGGTACTGCGGCCTCCGCGTTCGAGCTCAGCAGCCCGGACTTCGCGCCCGGTGGGACGATTCCGAACAAGCATGTTTACAAGGGATTCGGCTGCGAAGGCGACAACGTGTCGCCGGCGCTGCAGTGGTCGAATCCCCCCGCAGGCACCCGCAGCTTTGCACTGCTCGTCCATGATCCCGATGCGCCCACCGGCGGCGCCGGCTGGTGGCACTGGCTGGTCTACAACCTGCCGGCCCAGACCAGTTCGCTGCCGCAAGGTGCGGGCACGCCTGACGGCGCAAAGCTGCCGTCCGGGGCGATGCAGGTGCGCACCGATTTCGGCTCGCCCGGGTGGGGCGGGCCGTGTCCGCCGGCAGGACACAAGCCGCATCGCTACCACTTCATGCTGCACGCGCTGAAGGTCGACAAGCTGGACATCCCACAGGGGGCGACCGCGTCGCTGGTCGGCTTCATGGTCAACGCCAACTCGATCGGCCAAGCCAGGTTGACCGGCATGTACGGCCGTTGATCGGCCAATTCGGCAGGCCGCAAGCTGCGGGTTCCCCTGATCTGCCTCGCGCGCTGTGGAAAACTCTGTGCGGTATTGACCACACTGTCCGAGAGGCCGCTCGATTCCTTGCATTGCGCGGAGGCCCCAGCTCGGGCGCCCTGCAGGCTGACCCCGGTGCTGTGGAAAACTGCCGCGACGTCAATCTGCGCCCGGCTGCGTGATCGCAGCAGACACCCAGCGCACGCTGGCAGCACGCGACGCCCGCCACCGTTGCCCACGTCGTGAAATTGCATTAAATGTTGCGAGCAACGCGCTGTTTCGCTTAGGCTTTGACTGATGTCGTCGTTCGGGGGTGCGCTGTTGACGTTGACCGAAGTACTGATCCTCGCTGCAGTCGGGTTGTGGCCGCTGGCGGTGGTGACGACGATCGCAGTGGTTGCCGCAGTGCGGCGACCCGGACGCACCGGCGCGGCGATGCCGAATCGGCCGCTCGCACCGATGGGACGTCCGCCGTCGATCGATCTGGGACGCCGCGTGGATTTGGCCGGTGCACGATAGGAACGGCCGCGGCTTCGGCAGTGCGTCCCGCCGCCGTCGCCGTGAGCCGCGATGCGTCAGGTTTGCGAGGGTTGCCCAATGGAGTGGGTCTTTTCCTGGTATCTGACGATCGGCCTGCTGTGGCTGCTGGCGTCGGCCGCTTGCATCGCGCTGGTCGCGATCAATCCACCCGATCGCGAGGACGAATTGCTTGCCGCGATGCTGCGCGATGGGCTCGACCCGGAGGCCGACGACCTGGCGGACGAGCGGCTGGCGCCAACCACGATCGGCCCCGCCTGAGCGCCGCTCGAGCCTGACCGTCGCGAACACGCGGCGCGGCGGCCCGAAAGCGCCCCGCGGCGCGCTTACTGCCTATTTCGGCAACGCCCCCGCCGCCTGCGCGACCCGTCGGATCTTCGCGACCTCCTCGGCAATGAAGCGGCCGAGCTCGGCGGGCGTGCTGGTCGCGGTATCGGTACCGAACGACAGAAACCGTTCCTTCGTATCCGGCTGCTGCGCGATCCGGGTCAGCTCCGAATTGAGCCGCGCAACCAGCTCGGCGGGCATCCCCGCCGGACCCAGCACCGCCTGCCAGGTCGAGAACGAAAAATCCTTGAATCCGGATTCCGCCAGCGTGGGCACCTGAGGCACGACCGCAGAGCGCTGCGGCGTGGTCACGGCGATTGCGTTCAGGCTGCCCGCCTTGACGTGCTGGATCACGTCCGAGATGTTCGCGAACATCACGTGCGCCGTTCCGGCCAGCAGGTCCTGGACGGCCGGAGCGCCGCCACGGTAGTGCACCGTCGTCCAATCCAGACCCGAGATCTGCTTGAACAGCTCGCCCGACAGACTCGTCAGCGTCTGTGCCCCCGGCGATGCAAGGTTCAGCCGTCCGGGATTCGCCTTGGAATACGCAACCAGCTCTTGCGGGGTCTTTGCAGCCACCGACGGGTGCGTAACCACCAGGATCGGCACGGTCGCCACCAGCGCGATCGGCGTGAAGTCCTTGGTCGGATCCCACGGCAGCTTCTCGAAGAACGACGGCGAGGTCGCGAACGACGTGGCCGCCATCAGCAGCGTGTAACCGTCCGGTGCCGAGCGCGCGACCTGCTCGGCGGCAATGTTGCCGCTCGCCCCGGGACGGTTCTCGACAACCACCGGCTGGCCCAGCGATTGACCCAGCTTCTCGGCCAGGACGCGGGCGGCCAGATCGGTCGAGCCCCCGGGCGGGAAGCCGACCAGCAGCCGCACCGGCCGAGTCGGATAGGCCTGCGCACCCACGCCCGGCGCAGCGATCGCCGCGGCCAGCGCAGCAGCGCCGATCAGGAATTCGCGTCTGGACATCGTCGTCTCCTTCTCGCTTCGGATTTCGTCATCAGCGGTAGTTGATGAACACTGGACTTGCCCATGCGACGTGACCGTTGCGCTGGCGCGCGCGCAGGTACACGTGCGATCGCGCATCGGGCAGCGGCAGCATGCAGCGGCCGGCAACCGACGATGCGGCCAGCGGCACCAGCCGGTGCCACTGGTATCCCTCCTTCGGAAACGATCCGGTGAACAGGTTGTGCGATCCGCGGTACAAATCGGACAGGCGGCTGACGCTTTGCTGCTCGACGGGTTCGTGCAACGACAACACCAGCTCGGTGTCGGGCGACGCATCGATCTCGAGCACCACGCTCTGATTCGGGTTCTCGCGGTACGCGTTCTGGCGCGCAGTGTACGACCGGATCGAAAGGCTCTCATCGCCGGTGCGCTCGAAGCGGTGGCGCCGCCGTTCGTCGAACGGCATCGATTGCAGGCACGGGAAGTACCGCCGCAGCCGACCGCCCTGCACCCGAAGCTGCAGCGACCAATCGCATACCCGATCGAGCGCCAGCGCTCCCCATGGACCCCAGCCCCATTCGAGCCGCACCTGCAGCGGCTGCGCGAACGTCTGCTCGACGGGCACGATCTCCTCGGCAAATGCGCGGTGCACGATCCGACCATCCTGGATCAGCTCGACCACATCGAGCTCGTCGCGCCCGCGCACTGCGAACTCCACCGCCACCTGTCGCCCCGCATCGATCGTCGCGCCCATCGGCGCGCCGTCGACCGCGAAATCCAGCTCGATGCGATCGCCGGTCAGCGCATAGGTACGTCGTGCGCGAATCGCTTCGAAGATCGCCGCGCGAGAGAAGTCGCTGACCAGCGCCGCCATCAGCCCCTCGCCGTACGCTCCGGGGAACCCGGCATGATCGTCCGACGACCCGACGAAACCGAATCGCAGGCCGGCGGCAAGCGCCGCGCGCGCGGTATTCGCGGTTTCGCGCCCGCCCATCGAGTGCGTGAAGTACGGCAGCGGCCCCCGATCATCCTCCGAGTTGCCGTGCTCCGAATAGATCTCGACCACCGGCGTGCACTGCTCGTCGAATGCCTCCCAATTCACGCCGCGGTTGCCCTTCGGGTACGCCAGATGATGCGGGATCATCAGCGCCTGCTCGTCGACGCAGAAGCGGCGCAGCCGCGGCAAGTTTGCCGCATAGAACAACGGCCGGTGATCGCTCGGGAACACGACGCACTGGTCCCCCCAGTGCGACGAATGCCATTCGAACCCCAGGAACGCGCAGAACTCGCCGTCGCGGTTGCCGTCGGCAATCACCTGCTGCACGCGCGGCCAAGTCTCCTTCAGGCGCTTGAAACCCTCGATCCAGTGCCGCTCGCGCTGACCCTCCATGACCGGCATGTCGTGCCAGCTGGAGTGGCCGGTGAACGCGAAGAAATCCAGGTGCGTGCGCGCGATCTCGAGCGAACGCTCGATCGAACCCACCCCGTAACCATGGGCGTTGTGGTTGTGAATGTCGCCGTACAGGATCGCGTACGAAGTCATCGGCAAATGGTCGAGCCCCCAACGATGTTGCTGCGGCCGCCTCTTCGCGGGCGACCTAGAATCGGCCGAGAACAGCCAATTAGAACCGGTGGGCTGCGACTGTGCAATGCCCGATACCTCGAGCCGTCTCCGCCGTCGCCTCGGGTGGATCATCCCGGTGCTGTTGCTGCCGCCACTGGCGGCATGGATCGCCGTGACGCAGCCGATCCCGCCGATCGGCACATCCGTTCCGATTGCCAGCGTGCCTGCGCGTGAGCTCGAGGCGCACGTGCGAACGCTGTCGCAGACGATCGGCGCCCGCGACTGGCGCAACGTCGACAATCTCGATCGTGCCGCCGAGTACATCCGCGCGCAGCTCGAGCGAGCCGGCGCCAGCGTGACCGAGCAGCGCTACGAAGTGCAGGGACGGACGTACCGCAATGTGATCGGATCGATCGGGCCGAAGACGCGCGAGCGCATCGTCATCGGGGCCCACTACGACACGCACGGGCCGCTGCCGGGCGCCGACGACAACGCCAGCGGCGTGGCGGGGCTGCTTGCGCTGGCGCCGCTGCTGATGGCCGCCGAACCCGCGATCGGTATCGACCTGGTCGCTTTCACGCTGGAGGAAATGCCCTTCTTCGGGACTCCGTACATGGGCAGCGCAGTGCATGCAGCGCAGCTGCGGCGGCAGCAGGTGCCGCTGCGAGCGATGCTGGCGCTGGAGATGATCGGCTGTTTCGACGACACGCCGAACAGCCAGCGTTACCCCCTCCGACTGCTGCACGCGCTCTACCCGTCCGCGGGCAACTTCATCGCGATCGTCGGCAAGCTGGGCCAAGGAGGGCTGGTCCGACGCGTGAAGTCGGCGATGCGAAATGCGATCGACCTGCCGGTGCGTTCGATCAATGCGCCGCGGGCGCTCCAGGGCGTCGACTTCTCGGATCACGCGAGCTACTGGGACCAAGGCTATCCTGCGGTGATGATCACCGACACGGCGTTCTACCGGAACCCCAACTATCACACTGCGGGCGACACTGCGGACACCCTCGATTATCGCCGCATGAGCATGGTCGTGAGCGGCGTGTTCGCAGCCGTGATGGCGCTTGCGCGGTGAAGGTCTCACCCGCGCCGGCGCAGTCGCGCCAGTGGCGACGGCGCAAGCCGCACCCCAGTTAAGATTCGAGGTTCGGCGTCAGCGTCTCCCCGCCCCCACCCATGGCTGAACTGTACCTCGTGCGTCACGGACAAGCCGCCTTCGGCACCGATGACTATGACCGGCTGACGCCGCTCGGACACCAGCAGTCGCGCTGGCTGGGGGAGTACTTCCGCGAGCGCGACCTCGGGTTCGATCTCGTGATCACGGGAACGCTGCGACGTCATCGCGAGACGCTCGCCGGCATTGCCGAGGGCGGCGCCGCGCTCGTCGATTCGGAACAGCACGCGGGGCTCGACGAGTACCAGGCCGAGACGCTGCTTGCGGCGTGGCTGCGCCACCGGCAGCTGCCAGCGCCCGTCGACGCCGAGGACCGCCGCCACCACTTCCGCGTGCTGCGCGAGGCGCTGCACGCGTGGTGCGATGGCGACCTGACCGCCGAATCGCACCTGAGCTTCGCCGATTTCGTGCAAGGTGCCCGTTCGGCGCTGGCCGCCGCGCAAGCGCGCAAGGATGCGCAGCGGGTACTGATCGTCAGTTCCGGAGGACCGATCGCGACGCTCGTGGGCAGCGTCACCGGAATGGGCTCGCGGGCGATCGTGAACCTGAACCTGCAGATTCGCAACGCCAGCTTCTGCGAGTTCCGGATGAATGCGCATGTCGTTCACTGCGTGAGCTTCAACAACGTGCCACACCTCGATCGGCTCGACCGCCGCTCGCTGATCACTTACTCGTGAGCAACGCGGCAGGGTCGCTGCACCGTCGCGACCCAGGCCGACGACTGGCCACGGACCGGCGATTGCCCCATCATTAGCGCCGAACCAGGACGGGACAGACCGATGGTATACACCGAACAGCATCGCCAGCTGCAGGACACGGTCCGGCGTTTCATCGACAGCGAGATCAACCCTCACGTCAACGAATGGGAACGTGCCGAGACCTTCCCGGCGCACGAGGTGTTCCGCAAGCTGGGCAAGCTCGGAATGCTCGGCGTGACCAAGCCCGTCGAGTACGGCGGCTTGGGCCTTGACCATTCGTACTCGATCGCGCTCGCAGAAGCGCTCGGCCATGCGCACTGCGGCGGCGTTCCGATGGCGATCGGGGTCCAGACCGACATGGCAACGCCTGCGCTGGCGCGCTACGGATCCGACGAGCTGAAGCGCGAGTTTCTCGCCCCCTCCATCAGCGGCGACTACGTCGCCTGCCTGGGCGTGTCCGAAGTGGGAGCCGGGTCCGACGTGGCGTCGATCCGCACGACGGCCCGAAAGTCAGGGCACGACTACGTGATCGACGGCGGAAAGATGTGGACCACCAGCGGGACGCAAGCCGATTGGATGTGCCTGCTGGCCAACACGTCCGACGGTCACGTCCACCGCAACAAGACGCTGATCTGCGTGCCGATGAAGACCCGCGGCATCGAGATCGCCCGCAAGCTGCGCAAGGGCGGTATGCATTCCTCCGACACGGCGCAGATCTTCTTCGACGGCGTGCGAGTGCCGCAGCGATACCGCATCGGCGAGGAAGGCATGGGGTTCACCTATCAGATGCAGCAGTTCCAGGAGGAGCGGCTGTGGAGCGCCGCCAATTCGCTGGCTGCCGACGAGATCCTGACCGAGACGATCGACTACTTGCGCGAGCGCCAGGTGTTCGGCCGCCCGCTGCTGCACAACCAGTACGTTCACTTCAAGCTCGCCGAGCTGAAGACGGAGCTCGAGGCGCTGCGCTCGCTGGTGCATCGCGCCGTGCAGGAGATGCTCTCCGGAACCGACGTCACGCGCCTGGCCTCGATGGCCAAGCTCAAGGGCGCGCGGCTCTCGCGCGAGATCGCGGACTGGTGCGTGCAGTTCTGGGGCGGAATGGGATACGTCGAGGAGACGCGCGTGAACCGCTATTGGCGCGACTCGCGGCTGATGTCAATCGGCGCCGGCGCCGACGAAGTGATGCTCGGCATCATCTGCAAGACGATGGGCATCGCGCCCGCGCGCGACTGATTCGAAAGCGTCTCGCACCTTCTCCCGGAAGCCGCCATCGAGAGATGAGCACACATCAGCCGACGACGCGGCGCAGCAGCGCCGAACAGCACCGATTCGAGAGCTTGATGCGCGAGCTTTTCGAGCATCGGATATCGTTCAACGAGGTGCTCGGATTCAAGATCGTTTCTTTCGACCCCGCGGCCCCGCAAGTCAGATTCGACATGCGGCGCGAGCTGGTCGGTCACTTCCTGTACGGCCGCCTGCACGGCGGCGTCACCTCAGCGGTTCTCGATACCACCGGCGGCTTCGCAATCATGTTGGCGATCAGCGAGAAGTTCTGCGACGAACCCGCCGAGCAGGTGATGATGCGATTCGGCAAGATGGGCACCATCGACCTGCGGATCGACTACCTGCGCCCCGGCGTCGGGCGTCACTTCACGGCGACGGCGAACGTGACCCGGCTCGGCGGCCGCATCGCGTCGGTGCAAATGGCCCTGACGAACGACGAGAACGCCGTTGTCGCCACCGGTGCGGCGTCATACATCGTCAGCTGATTCGCAACCCGTGCAGGATTACTGTTTTGCGTTCGTCGATCTCGAGACGACCGGCGTATCCGCAGCCGCCGATCGTATCACCGAAATCGGCGTCGTCCTGATTGACAACGGCGCGCCGTCGGGCGAGTGGTCGTCCCTGGTGGATCCGGGCGTGCCGATTCCCCCGGCAATACAAAGCCTGACCGGCATAACAAACGACATGGTCCGCCAGGCGCCTGCGTTCCGAGACATCGCCGTCAAGTTGCGAGAGATGCTGAAGAACCGCATCGTCGTCGCTCATAACGCACGCTTCGACTACGGGTTTTTGAAGAACGAGTACCGTAGGCTCGGCGAGCGTCTCACCGCCGAACTGCTGTGCACGGTTCGCCTGTCCAGGCGACTTTTCCCGCAGTTCTCGAGCCACAGCCTCGACTCGATACTGGCTCGGCATCGGCTGCCTGGCGCCGGGCGTCATCGGGCGCTCGGGGACGCCCGCCTGCTCGCGCAATTCGTCGAGCGGCTCTGGGCCGAGGAAGACCGGCAGCAGCTGAGCGAGATCATCTCCTCGCTTCTTCGGCAGCCCGCTCGCCCACCCCATCTCCCCGACGGAGCCCTCGAGGTCCTGCCCGAGTCGCCGGGCGTGTATGTGTTCCGCGGCGAGACCGGCCATCCGTTGTATGTCGGGAAGGCACGAAATCTTCGCCAACGGGTTCGAGGCCACTTCTACGCCGACAGCCAGAACAGCAATG
>DATLGW010000021.1:0-12494 GCA_035540315.1 Burkholderiaceae bacterium
CCGCTGGCTGCCGCGCTGGGCGGTCAGCAGCGCCGCCGCCGCCAGCGGCAGCGCGATCGCGGCCGGCGCGAGCGCGTCCATCGTCAGCGCGTCCATCGTCAGCGCGACAATCCCGGCGCGCCGGGATTGTCGCGGCGCGGCGCGTCGAACGGGCGCGGCTCCATGCTGCCGGCGCGGCGGTGGTACTGGACCGCCAGCGCGAGCAGCAGCGCAGTGATCGCGGCGCTGACGACGACGTCGACCAGCATCAGCGCCTGCACGACCGGATCGACGACGTCGCGCAACCCGCGCGCGAGCTCGGTCGCCTGCCGGATCGGCGCGGCGGCATCGTCGCGGAACCCGATCGCCAGCAGCAGCACGGCGGTCGCCGATTTCGCGACCGCGATGCAGCCGGCCATGTGGATCATGTTGCGGCTGGTGACGATGCCGTAGACCCCGATCAGGAACAGCCAGACGACGACCGCGTGCACCAGCAGGTTCATCGGCGACCTCCGGTTTCCGGCGGCTGCAGTTCCTCGATGAACTCGTGAAAGATCAGCGCGAATCCGGCGGCCACGCCGACGCCGGCGGCGGCGTTCAGCCACGCGATCGTTCCGCCGGATGCGAGCGCGCCCGGCGTGCCCAGCGGCAGCACGTTGTGCAGGAACGGCAGCCCCCATGCGAGCGGCAATGCGCCGATTGCGATGTACGCGCCGGCCGCAGCGGCCTTGCCGATGTCGAGCAGCGCCGGCGGCGTGATTCGCCGCCAGCGGCGATAGCCTTCGCCGACATAGACGATCAGCAGCGCGCCCGCCACCACGACGCCGCCCTGCATGCCGCCGCCCGCGCTGACGTGGCCGTGCAGCACCAGATAGATGCCGGCCACCAGCGTCAGCGGCAGCAGCACGCGGCCCGCCGCCGTCACCGCATCGCTGAGCTCGACGTTGCGGTGCGGGATGTCCGACGGCGGCAGCGGTTCGCCCCCGGGCAGCCGCTGCACGTCGCGCAGCAGCATTGCGACGCCGAGGATCGCCGCGAAGATGATGAACTGCTCGCCGAGCGTGTCGAAGCCGCGGTAATCGAAGATCACGGCCGCCACCAGGTTCGTCACCGCTCGCTCGTGCAGCGCGATCTGCGCGATCAGCCGGCCGTACTCAGGGATCGAATCGCCGAACGGCGGCAGCCCCGACATGCCGTAGACCGCGAGCGGACCGGCGACGAGCGCCGACGCGGCGAACAGCCAGCGGCTCGCGCGCGTGCCGCTCATTGCGGCGGCGCGCGCCGGCGCGCGTTCGCGATCGCGACCAGGAACATCAGCGGCTCGGCGACGACGCCGACCACCAGGTAGGCGAGCGCGACGTCGGGTGCGCGCAGCGCCAGCAGCAACAGGACCAGCGAGAAGCTGTGCAGTCCGAGCAGCAGCGCCTGATGCAGCGGTTCGCGCACCAGCACGACAGCCGTCCCCGCCGCAGCCGCGGCCAGCAGCAGCAGCGCGACCAGCAGCGGCGTCATCGGCGCTCGGCGTCCTCGCGCCGGACCTGCCGCTGCCGATCGGCGTCCGACCGCTGGCGCTGGTCGATCCGCTCGCGCAGGAACGCGGCCCGCGCGATCGCATGCGCGCTCAACGCGCCGACGACGACCGACAATGCGGCGATCGCCAGCGCCCGCCAGCCGAACGGTCCGAGCGGCTCGCCGATCAGCGCCGCCAGCGCGATCGGCACCGGGACCGCGACCGCAGCGAGGCTCGCGAAATGCATCCGGCCGTACGGACCCCGGACGGCGACGAGGCCGGCGACCGCGAGCCAGGCGGCGAGCACCGCGACTGCCAGCAGCGCGCCGATCAGCGCGGCCGTCACAGCCAGCGCTCCAGGAAATGCGCGAACACGACGGTTCCCGCGAACGAAAGCAGCGCCAGCACCAGCGCGATGTCGCCGAAGCTCGGTTCGCGCCACGCGATGCCGAGCAGCAGCGGCACCTGGATCGCCAGCGTCGTCGCGAGCTGCAGCGCGACCAGCCGGTCCGTGGCTCGCCCGCGCAGCATCGCGAAGCCGCACGCGATCAGCGCCGCGATCAGCCCGAGCGCGGCGATCAGCCAGGCTGCCGCCATTGCCGCCGGCATCGGCGCCGAGGCGATCATGGCCGCTCCCGCCGGGCGCTCATAGCGGCCACTGCCGCGTTGCCTGCGTTCGCTGTGACGCGACCAGCTCGTGAACGTGCAAGCGATCGCGTTGCGGGTCGATCCAGACGACGTAACGATTCGGTGCGGCCGACACGGCGATCGTCACCAGTACCCGCCGCCCGGCGTCGGTTCGGTCGCCGGCGCTCGGCGCGGCGTCGGCGCCACCGGTCTGGGTCGGCGCCGCGCGCTCGCCCTCGGCCGGCATCGCGCGCGCGCTGCCGGCAGCGCCGGCATCGAAGTCGAGCGCAGCGAAGCGCCCCGCCAGGCCGGCGCGCTGTCGCGCGATCGCCGCGACCGAGCCCGCCAACCGAACGCAGTCGGTCGCGATCGCCGCTGCGGCGCGCGCGAGCAGCGGAATCCGCCGCCAGTGGGCCGCGACCGCGAAGCGCCGCGGATCGCGCGCGCCGAGCGTGACCGCGAGCGCCGCTGCGGCCGCAACCGCTGCGGCCGCAACCTCCACCGCCGCGATGCGGCCAGCGAGCATCAGATAGACCGCCGACAGCGCGGCCCAGGCGATCGCGACTCGCAGCACGGCGCCGCAGCCGTTCGAGCGGCCGGGTCAGTACGTCCCCGGATACGCCCCGCCGTCGATCAGGAAGTTCTGCCCGGTCACGTAACTCGCCTGCGCGCTGCACAGGTAGGCGCACGCCTGACCGAACTCCAGCGGTTCGCCGAACCGGCCCGCGGGGATCGACGCGATCCGGCGCTTGAGCACCTCGTCGAACGGGATGTTCTCCTTCTTTGCAGTCGCCTCGGTCGTCGCTCGCTGCCGGTCGGTGTCGAACAGTCCCGGCAGCAGGTTGTTGATCGTCACGTTGTGCTTCACGGTCTCGCGCGCGATGCCGGCGACGAATCCGGTGAGCCCCGAGCGCGCCCCGTTGGACAGCCCGAGGATCGCGATCGGCGCCTTCACGGCGCTCGACGTGATGTTGACGATGCGGCCGAAGCGGCGCGAGATCATCGGATCGACGCAGGCCTTGATCAGCTCGATCGGCGTCAGCATGTTCGCCTCGATCGCCGCCAGCCACTGCTCGCGCGTGAAGTTGCGGAAGTCCCCCGGCGGCGGTCCGCCGGCGTTGTTGACGAGGATGTCGATCTGCGGCGCCGCCGCCAGCGCCTGCTTGCGGCCCTGCTCGGTCGCGATGTCGGCGGCGACCGCGTGCACGGTGATCTTGTGCGCATCGCGCAGCCGCTGCGCGGCGTCGCGCAGCGGCCCTTCGGTGCGCGCGTTGATCACCAGGTTCACGCCTTCGGCCGCGAGCGCGGCGGCGCAACCGTAGCCCAGCCCCTTGCTCGCGCCGCACACCAGCGCCCACTTGCCCGCAATTCCCAGATCCATTCGATCAGCCTCCTGTCGTGTGTTGCTGTCGTCAGCGCTTGCGCCCCAGGATGGTTCCGAGCAGGTTGCGCGCGATCTCGCGCCCCACCTGCGAACCGATGCTGCGCAGCGCGCTCTTGGTCGCCGCCTCGAGCAGCGACTCGCGCCGCGGCGCCGCGCGTGCGGCCGCCGGCGCGGCCGCCGCCTTCTGCGCCATCTGCTCGGCCACGCGGGCGCTCAGGATCTCGTGCGCCGAGTCGCGATCGACCGCGCGATCGTAGACGCCGGCGACCACCGAGCCGCGCAGCAGCGCGGCGCGCTCGGCCGCGGTGATCGGCCCGATCCGCGTCGCCGGCGGCACGACCCACGCGCGCTCGACGACGTTCGGCCGGCCCTTCGCATCGAGCAACGACACCAGCGCCTCGCCCACGCCGAGCTCGGTGATCGCCGTCTCGGTGTCGAGCTTCGGGTTCTGCCGCATCGTCGAAGCCGCCGCCTTGACCGCCTTCTGATCGCGCGGCGTGAACGCGCGCAACGCATGCTGGACGCGGTTGCCGAGCTGGCCGAGCACGGTCTCCGGCACGTCCAGCGGATTCTGCGTGACGAAGTACACGCCCACGCCCTTGGACCGAATCAGCCGCACCAGCTGCTCGACCTTGTCGAGCAGCGCCTTGGGTGCCTCGTTGAACAGCAGGTGGGCCTCGTCGAAGAAGAACACCAGCTTCGGCTGCTCCGGATCGCCGACCTCGGGCAGCGTCTCGAACAGCTCGGACAGCAGCCACAACAGGAACGTCGAATACAGCCGCGGCGCATTCATCAGCCGCTCGGCGGCGAGGATGTTGACGATGCCGCGGCCTTGCGAGTCGGTCTGCAGCAGGTCGTCCAGGTTCAGCATCGGCTCGCCGAAGAAGCGATCGCCGCCCTGCTGATCGAGCGCGAGCAGCGCGCGCTGGATCGCCCCCACCGACGCCGCCGACACGTTGCCGTAGCGGGTCGTGAACGCTTTCGCGTTGTCGCCGACGTACTGCAGCATCGCGCGCAGGTCCTTCGCGTCGAGCAGCAGCAGCCCTTCGTCGTCGGCGATCTTGAACAGCAGGTGCAGCACCCCCTGCTGCGTGTCGTTCAGCCCGAGGATGCGCGCCAGCAGCAGCGGCCCCATGTCGCTGACGGTCGCGCGCAGCGGATGACCCTGCTCGCCGTAGACGTCCCACAGCGTGACCGGCAGGCCGTGGAACTGCGGCGCATCGAGGCCGAGCTGATCGAGCCGCGCCTTGAGCTTCGGCGACAGCTCGCCCGGCTGCGACACGCCGGCGAGATCGCCCTTGACGTCGGACACGAACGACGGCACGCCGATCGCGCTGAAGCGCTCGAGCATCACCTGCAGCGTCACGGTCTTGCCGGTGCCGGTCGCGCCGGTGATCAGCCCGTGACGGTTCGCCAGCGCCGGCAGCAGGCACAGCTCGGCATGGTCGTTCTTCGCGATCGGTAGTGGCTTGGTCACGCGTGGCGTCGAGGTCGAGAATGCGGATCCGCGGCAAGGCGCGGTGGTAAACTGCAGCGGCCGAGATCGCGAGCCGGCAGGGCATTCGACCACGATAACCGAGCCGCTCGCAAGTGCCGGAATTCCGGCGGCTGAGACGGGGAATCTCCATGGCGGGCCACTCCAAGTGGGCCAACATCAAGCACAAGAAGGAACGCGCCGACGCCAAGCGCGGAAAGCTGTTCACCCGTCTGATCAAGGAGATCACCGTCGCAGCGCGATTGGGCGGCGGCGACGCCGACATGAATCCGCGGCTGCGGCTGGCGATCGACAAGGCGTCCGAAGCGAACATGCCCAAGGACACCGTGCAGCGCGCGATTCAGCGCGGCGCCGGCGGACTCGAGGGCGCCAGCTACGAAGAGATCCGCTACGAGGGCTACGGCATCGGGGGCGCCGCGGTGATCGTCGACTGCATGACCGACAACCGCACGCGCACCGTGGCCGACGTGCGGCACGCGTTCTCCAAGAACGGCGGCAACCTGGGCACCGACGGCTCGGTCGCATTCCTGTTCAAGCACTGCGGTCAGCTGCTGTTCGCACCGGGTACTTCGGAGGACCGGGTGATGGAGGTCGCGGTCGAAGCCGGGGCCGACGACGTGATCACCGACGACGAGGGCGGCGTCGAGGTGGTCTGTGCGCCGAACGATTTCGCCGCAGTCAAGGCGGCGCTCGAGAAAGCGGGCCTGAAGCCGGAGATCGCCGAGGTCACGATGAAGCCGATGACGCAAGTGACGCTCGACGGCGAGGACGCGGCGAAGATGCAGAAGCTGCTCGACGCGCTCGAGAACCTGGACGACGTCCAGCACGTGTACACCAACGCCGACCTGCCCGCATGAAGCTGCTGGTCGTGGGCTCGGGCGGCCGCGAGCACGCGCTCGCGTGGCGGCTCGCGTTGTCGCCCCGCGTGCAGCGCGTCTATGTTGCGCCCGGCAACGGCGGCACCGAGCGCGAACCGAACCTGAAGAACGTTCCGATTCCGGTCACCGACATCGGCGCGCTCGCCGACTTCGCGCAAAGCGAAGCGATTGCGTTCACAGTGGTCGGCCCGGAAGCGCCGCTGGCGGCCGGAATCGTCGATCTGTTTCGCCAGCGCGGGCTCGAGATCTTCGGCCCGACGAAGGCAGCCGCGCAGCTGGAGTCGTCCAAGGAGTTCGCGAAGGCGTTCATGTCGCGGCACGGGATCCCGACTGCCGGGTACCGCAGCTTCACCGACGCGGCCGACGCGCATGCGTGGGTCGACGCCAACGGCGCGCCGATCGTCGTCAAGGCCGACGGGCTGGCATCGGGCAAGGGCGTGGTGGTCGCGACCACGCTGGACGAGGCGCACCGCGCGATCGACATGATGCTGGTCGACAACCGGATGGGCGCGGCCGGCTCGCGGGTGATCGTCGAGGAGTTCCTCGAAGGCGAGGAAGCGAGCTTCATCGTGCTGTGCGACGGCCGCAACGTGCTGGCGCTCGCATCGAGCCAGGACCACAAGCGGCTGCTCGACGGCGACCGCGGCCCGAACACCGGCGGCATGGGCGCGTATTCGCCGGCGCCGGTCGTCACGCCCGAAGTCCATGCGCGCGTGATGCGCGAGGTGATCCAGCCGACGATCGCCGGCATGGCCGCCGACGGCATCCCGTACACCGGCTTCCTGTACGCGGGGCTGATGATCGGCGCCGACGCGCAGGTGCGCACGCTCGAGTTCAACTGCCGGATGGGCGATCCGGAGACGCAGCCGATCATCGCGCGGGTCAAGAGCGACCTGGTCGACGTGTTCGAGCATGCGATCCGCGGCACGCTCGATCGCGCCGAGATCGACTGGGACCGGCGCACTGCGCTCGGCGTCGTGCTGGCCGCCGCGGGCTATCCGGATCAGCCGCGCGCCGGCGACCCGATTGCCGGCATCGAGTCCGGCGGCAATCGGCCCGACGCCGATTGCCTGATCTTTCACGCCGGCACCGCCAGCGATGCCGAAGGCCGGCTGGTCACCAGCGGCGGGCGCGTGCTGTGCGTGACTGCGCTGGGCGACTCGGTGAAGATCGCGCAGTCGCGCGCATATGCGGCCGCGGCCACGATCCGGTTCGCCGGCATCCAGTACCGGCGCGACATCGGCCATCGGGGGCTGCCGGCGCACGCGCGCCGCAACGGCTGATGGCCCCCGACGTCGCGGCAGTTCGCGCCTACCTGCAATCGCTGCAGCAGTCGATCGTCGGCCGGCTCGAGGCCGCCGACGGCGGGCGATTCGCGTCGGATCCGTGGCAGCGCCCCGAAGGCGGCGGCGGCGTCAGCCGAGTGATCGAGGACGGCGCGGTGTTCGAGCGCGGCGGCGTGCTGTTCTCCGACGTGCGCGGCGAGCGCCTGCCGCCGTCGGCGAGCGCGAACCGGCCGGCGCTCGCGGGCCGCGGCTTCGAAGCGACGGGGGTGTCGCTGGTGCTGCATCCGCGCAATCCCTACGTGCCGACCGTGCACCTGAACGTGCGCTTCTTCGTTGCCGCCGCAGCCGCCGCCGAACCACCAGATCGGATCGGCGCCGGCTGCGGCGGCATGGATCTGACGCCGTACTACCCGTTCGAGGAAGACGTGGTCGCGTTCCACCGCGCGTGCCGTGATGCGCTGGCGCCGTTCGGCGACGCGCTGCATCCGCGCTTCAAGCAGTGGTGCGACGACTATTTCTATCTTCGCCACCGCAACGAGCCGCGCGGGGTCGGCGGCATCTTCTTCGACGACTTCGACGAGCTCGGCTTCGAGCGTTCGTTCGCGCTGATGCGCAGCGTCGGCGACGCGTTCACCGCCGCCTATCTGCCGATCGTCGAGCGGCGCCGCGACCGTCCGTACGGCGAGCGCGAGCGCGATTTCCAGGCCTACCGGCGCGGCCGCTACGTCGAGTTCAATCTCGTGCTCGACCGCGGCACGCTGTTCGGGCTGCAATCGGGCGGACGCACCGAGTCGATCCTGGTGTCGCTGCCGCCGCTGGCGCGATGGCGCTACCGCTGGGAGCCCGCCCCCGGCTCTGCGGAGGCCGCGTTGTACCGGGACTTCCTGGTCCGCAAGGACTGGGTGTGAGCCGCGCCGCGCGCTTCCTCAGTCGGCATCGGGGTTGGCATGGAACCGCGCGGCCGGTTCGACTATAGTGGCCAGATCGCCACTGCCGACGCCTCATGGATCTGCGAAAACTGCAAAGAACCGTCGTCGATGCGCTCGAGGACGTCAAGGCGCAGGACATCCGGGTGTACAACACGACCGAGTTGACCGAGCTGTTCGACCGGGTCGTGATCGCCAGCGCGACGTCGAACCGACAGAGCCGCGCGCTGGCCTCGCGGGTGCGCGAACAGGTCAAGGAACGCGGCGGGTCGGTGGTGTCGGTCGAAGGCGAGGACACCGGCGAGTGGGTGCTGGTCGATCTGGGCGACATCGTCGTGCACATCATGCAGCCGAGCGTGCGCGCGTATTACAACCTCGAAGAGATCTGGGGCGCCAAGCCCGTGCGGATGAAGCTCGCGAAATGACCGCGCCGGCCGCTGCGCGCACGGTGCCGGCGCGATTGCCGATCCGATGCAGCTGCGCGTGATCGCCGTGGGCGCGCGGATGCCCGCATGGGTCGATCAGGCGGTCGACGAGTTCGCGCGACGCCTGCCCCCGGAGTTCCGGCTCGAATGGCGCACGGTCAAGGCCGAGCCGCGCGGCGCATCGGGCGCGCCCGATCAGTGGCGCAGCCGGGAAGCGCAGCGGATTCGCGATGCGCTCCCGGCCGGCGCGCGCCTGGTGCTGCTCGACGAGCGCGGCGACGACATCGGCTCCGAACAGCTCGCGCAGCGGCTGGCGCGCTGGCGGGATGCGGCGCAGCCGGTCGCGCTGGTGATCGGCGGCCCCGACGGCGTCGATGCGGCGCTTCGCGCCGCCGCGCACGAAACGATCCGGCTGTCGACGCTGACACTGCCGCATGCGCTGGTGCGCATCGTGCTCGCCGAGCAGCTGTTCCGCGCCTGGTCGATCCTCGCCGGCCATCCATACCACCGCGGCTGACGCAAGATGGGCGCCTCGTTCGTCTATCTTGCATCGCAGAG
This sequence comes from Burkholderiaceae bacterium, assembly GCA_035540315.1. GTDB lineage: Bacteria > Pseudomonadota > Gammaproteobacteria > Burkholderiales > Burkholderiaceae_E > DATLGW01. Next base: position 9,069 of record DATLGW010000021.1, read on the forward strand.
CCCGCGCCGAGCCCAGCTGCTGCAGCAGATCGGCGTCGCGTTCGAGTTGCTGCTGGCCGACGCGCACGAGGACGTCGAGTCGCTCGAGCAGCCTCGTCCCGGCGAGTCGCCGACGAAGTACGTGCAGCGGGTCGTCGCCGAAAAGGCCGACGCGGCGATGCGGCGGCTCGCCGCGCGGGCGCTGCCGCCGGCGCCGGTGCTGGTCGCCGACACCACCGTCGCGATCGGCGGCGCGATTCTCGGCAAGCCCGCCGACGACGACGATGCGCGCCGGATGCTCGCGCAGCTGTCGGGCCGCGTGCACCGCGTGCTGACGTCGGTCGCGGTCGTGCGCGCCGAACGCCGCTGGCAGGTGACCAGCGTATCGCGGGTGCGCTTCGCGCGGCTTCGCCGCAGCGAGATCGACCGCTACGTGGCTTCCGGCGAGCCGCGCGGCAAGGCCGGCGCCTATGCGGTCCAGGGGCTTGCCGGCGCGTTCGTGCGGCGAATCGAAGGCAGCTACTCCGGTATCATGGGTCTGCCTCTGCACGAGACCGCGATCCTGTTGCGACGCGCCGGGCTGACGTTCCCATGACAGAAGAGATCCTCGTGAACGTGACGCCGCACGAAGCGCGGGTCGCGGTCATCCAGCTGGGCGCAGTCCAGGAACTGCACCTGGAGCGCGAAGCGACACGCGGGCTGGTCGGCAACGTCTACCTCGGGCGCGTATCGCGCGTGCTGCCGGGAATGCAGTCGGCATTCATCGACATCGGGCTGGAGCGCGCGGCTTTCCTGCACATCGCCGATCTGTGGCAGTCGCGCGCGGGCGAGCACCCGACGCCGATCGAAAAGGCGCTGTACGAGGGCCAGCCGCTGCTGGTGCAGGTGATCAAGGATCCGCTGGGCACGAAGGGCGCGCGGCTGTCGACCCAGATCAGCATCGCCGGCCGGCTGCTCGTGTACCTGCCGCACGATCCGCACATCGGCGTGTCGCAGCGCATCGAAGGCGAGGCCGACCGGCTCGCGCTGCGCGAGACCGTGCAGCGGCTGATGCCGGCCGACGAGCGCGGCGGGTTCATCATCCGCACGATGGCCGAGGAAGCGGGCGAAGGCGAGCTCGCCGCCGACATCGAATACCTGCGCAAGCGCTGGCGCCAGATCCTCGACGGCAGCCGCAGCGGGCCTGCGCCGCGGCTGCTGTACCAGGAGCTGTCGCTGCCGCAGCGCGTGCTGCGCGACCTCGCGAGCGACGAGACCAGTTCGGTGACCGTCGACTCGCGCAGCGCGCTCGCGGACCTGCAGGAGTTCGCCGCGACCTACATGCCGTCGCTGCTCGGAAAGCTCAATGCATACGCCGGCGAGCGGCCGCTGTTCGATCTGCACGGCGTCGAGGAGGAGATCGAGAAGGCGCTCGCGCGCCGCGTCGACCTGAAGTCCGGCGGCTACGTGATCATCGACCAGACCGAGGCGATGACGACGATCGACGTGAACACCGGCGGATTCGTCGGCGGGCGCAACTTCGACGACACGATCTTCAAGACGAACCTGGAGGCCGCGCACGCGATTGCGCGCCAGCTGCGGGTGCGCAACCTCGGCGGCATCATCATCATCGACTTCATCGACATGACCAGCGCCGAGCACCGCGATGCGGTGCTGCAGGAGCTGCGCAAGGCGCTCGCACGCGACCGCACGAAGGCGTCGGTCAACGGGTTCACGTCGCTCGGGCTGGTCGAGATGACGAGAAAGCGCACCCGCGAATCGCTCGCGCACGTGCTGTGCCAGCCCTGCGATACCTGCGGCGGCAAGGGAATCGTGAAGACCGCGCGCACGGTGTGTTACGAGATCATGCGCGAGATCCAGCGCGAGGCGCAGCAGTTCGATCCGAAGGAGTTCCGGATCCTGGCGTCGCAGGCGGTGATCGACCTGTTCCTCGAGGAGGAGTCGCAGCACCTGGCGGCGCTGGGGGATGCGATCGGCAAGCCGATTGCGCTGCAGGTCGAGTCGCTTTATACGCAGGAGCAGTACGACATCATCCTGGTGTAGGGGTGATCGTCGCCGTGCCGGTCGCGGGACGGGGGTGGGGGTGCGGGGCGCGTCCTTGTGTGACCGCCGCGCGAGCTGGCCGAGCCCGGGGTTTCGGGGCGCGCCTGTCTGAGGCCGCGAAGCGGCCGGGTTTGCGCGCCCCGCCGGGCTTGGACGGCTCGCGCGGGGACCGCCGCGCAGCGGCGGCGCTCACGCCAGGCGAGCTCCGCACCCCCGCCCCCGTCCGCCGCACGATCCGCACGCGAACACGGCGAAACAACAGCGGGTAGACTTGGCAGCGCAGCAACCGGCCGAGCCGGTTCACGAACGAGGATTTGCTGATGAATTTCGACAAGGAACTTGATGCCCGCGGGCTGAACTGCCCGCTGCCGATCCTGAAGGCCAAGAAGACGCTGTCCGACATGCAGTCCGGCCAGGTGCTGAAGATCATCGCCACCGATCCCGGCTCCGTGCGCGACTTCCAGGCGTTCTCCAAGCAGACCGGCAACGAGCTGCTGTCGCACGCCGAGGAGAAGAAGGAGTTCACGTTCTTCCTGAAGCGCCGGTAGCGCAGCCGTGATGCCGGCGGCGTTCGTCGGTCACGAGCTGTATCGGCGCCCCGCCTACGGCGCGAACCACCCGCTGGCGATCCCGCGGGTGGAGACCGCGACCGACCTGGCGCGCGCGCTCGGCTGGCTGCGCGACGATGCGCTGCACGCCAGCCCGCGCGCCGACGACGCGGTGCTCGAGCGGTTCCACACCGCCGACTACGTGCGCGCGCTGCGCAGCGCCTGCGAGCGCGGCGAGGTCAGCGCCGCCACCCGCGCCCGCCATCGGATCGGCACGATGGAGAACCCGCTGTTTCCGGGATTGTTCGAGCGCGCGGCGACCTGCGTCGGCGGATCGATCCTCGCCGCGCAGCTCGCGCTGAACGGCCGCATCGCGTTCCATCCGGCCGGCGGGACCCACCACGGGCGCCCCGACCACGCCAGCGGATTCTGCTACTTCAACGACCCGGTGTTCGCAATGCTGACGCTGCTCGATGTGGGCGTCGATCGGCTGCTGTACGCGGACCTCGATGCCCATCATTGCGATGCCGTGCAGGACGCATTCGACGGCGATCCGCGGGTGTTCACGGTGTCGATCCACGAGCGCGACCGCTGGCCGCACACCGGCGCGGCCGCCGACACGGGAAGCGGCGGGCGCGCGTGCAACCTGCCGGTGCCGCGGGGTTTCAACGACAGCGAGCTCGAACTGCTGCTCGATGCCGTCGTGTTGCCGATCGCCGAATCGGTCGCGCCGCAGGCCGTCGTGCTCACCTGCGGCGCCGATGCGCTCGCCGGGGATCCGCTGTCGGCGATGGCGCTGTCGAACGTCGCGCTGTGGTCGGCCGTGGACCGGCTGGCGCGGGTGGCGCCGCAGGTG
>DATLGW010000022.1:0-4317 GCA_035540315.1 Burkholderiaceae bacterium
CCAGGGATGGTTCGGATTGAAACCGAGCGTTGCATCGAGGTTTACGCGATTCAGGCTCGTGTACCGGATCTGCGTCGCATCGATCTCGAGCGTCGCCCAGTTGCCGTTGGAGCCGCCGGCCACCCAGTTGCCGGCCGTCGACGCGGGACTCACAGGACGTTGGGCGGCTGCGACCAGGATTCCTCGACCGAGCCCGTTCGCGCGCAAATCGCGCAGGTCGACGACGGCGAACTTGCTGTCGCCGCCGCCTGCCATCATCAGCGTGCCGATCTGGGCCCCGCCTGCGATCATCTGCCAGCGGCCGTTGCCGAGCGCATTCAACGTTCCGCTGCCCGCAGCGCCGCCGTCGCAGCCGGTCGCGACGTTTCCTTGCGAGCACGCGCTCCAGGTCGCATCGGCATCGATGCGCAACGAGCCGTGATCGGTCGCGCACAGGTCGGCCGGGCAGCCGCGGGCCACATAGTTGTAGGTCCCCGCGCCGGCGGCAAGGGCCGAGTGCGGATCGCGCACGGCGAGCACCGGAACGGTTCGCAGTCCGGATCCGAAGTTCTCGCGGACGGCCGCCAGCAACACGCCGTCGGGCAAGACGACGATCTGCGCATCGGGCAGCCCGGAGCCGCGAAACGTGCCGTCCGGGTTTCGGATCAGCGTGCCGGAGCTCGAGCGGCCCGCGAGCCCGAACTGGCTTTCGACGATCGTGTAGCTGTATGCGAGCGATGCGGTATCGATCGTGAACGTGATCAGTTCGCCGACCAGCGCCGCGCCGGAGTAGGTGGCGGCACCGGGGCCGGGGCTGACCGTCAGCGGCGCGGCCGACGGGCCGCCGCCGGCGCTGCCGCCATCGCCACCGCCGCCGCAGGCGGCGAGGTTTGCAATCAGGATTCCGGCCGCGCTCACCGCGGCGCCGCTGCCCAACGAACGTCGCTTCATGGTCGGTCCCGTCCGTTTTCTCCGGCGCAAGGATCCGGTGTTGGCGCGGCGCCGTCAACCACGGCGCGCCGGGCCGCTGGGGCGGCGTCAGCTCCTGGGATCGTCGTGCCCGCGACCCTCCCAACCGATCCCGGTCCATCGCCACCAGCGACCGTCGGCGATCTGCTGATAGATCGAACCGCCGTACCACAGCAACAGGACGACGTTCGCCGTGTTCTCCTGCGCGCGGCCGTTGCGGTGAACGACGCCGCCGTGAACCGTCCAAAGATCCAGGTTGTCGTCGACCAGCTGCTCCCCGGTCGTGAAGAAATCGGTGCTGCCGATCGAGCTGCCGTCCGGCGACGGAACGTGCCCTGCACCCTGTGACGGAGCAGGGCAGCTGAACCGAGTTCGTCGCGTCGTCAACGTGAATGCCGTGATCTCGTCGCGATCGTTCACGGTCAGCGTCGCTACGCTTCCGCTCGTGATGCTGTCGCCGCGATAGAACGTGATCGACGACCTGGAGACGACCGCCTGCTGATACGCGTTGTGGAGCGGATAGTCCGGAGGCGCAGGCTTGACGAAGGGTTCGGATGAGCCGGAACTCCTCGGCGACGCGATCGGCCCCCTTGCGGTGTCCGCGAACAGCACGTCCGAGTCCTTTGCGTGGATCAGGTAGTTCGACTCGTAGACGACCGCGTTGCCGCCGATCACGTAGCGGCATGACAGGATCGTGGCCGGGTACTGCTGCTTGAACGGCACGGTGTCGTAGAGAAACTGCCGATGTCGCCCGTCGTACGAACCCCAGGCCGACGGAGTCAGCCCGTCGCAGCGCTGCAGCGTGACCTGCTGACCGTGCATTCCGGTACCCAGCAACGACAGCGAACCGAGCCGCGTCTGCGTGATCAGTTGCGGCCATTGCGCGTCCGGCGGCAGCGGGAACGCCAGCTGATACTTCTTGTCGCCGCCGAAATTCAGGATCGCGGCCATTCCGACCGTCAACGAAGCGCTGCTATCGAAGCCCGACCTGAGCTCGATGTCGACGATCGCGTCGAGCGGATGGCGCTCGGTGCCGAACACGAACTCGCGCTCGTTCAGCTCGACGTAGCGTGATCCGTCGGGGCACATCACCACGGCATTGCCACTGAGGCGGCTCAGCAGGTTGCGCATCAATACCAGGTTGATTCCGGAGCGGGTGCGCGGGTCGCCGTTGACTCCCAGCGCTTCCCATCCATCGCCGCTGCGACGCCACCAGCGGCCGTCCTCGATGCGCTGATAGAGCGCGCCCTCGTGCCACAGCAGCAGCACCACGCCGGCCGTGCGCGCATCGGGCTGACCGTCGACCGCGACGACGCCGTCTGGCGACAGCGTCCAGACCCGATGATCGGCGTCCACGATCTCGCCGCCGCTGGTGTTCGTGATCGTCGTGCCCGAGCTCGACACCTGCGCCGGCGATTGCTGCGCGGCAGGTGGCGGCGCCGGCATCAGCGCGGTCTGCGAGGCCGGCAGCACGACCGGGATCGGTGCCGATCCCGCCGGAGCCGGCGCAGCGGCGGAATTCGACGCAGGCGGCGGCGCGACTGCATCGAATGCCGATGCGGCGTCCGCACTCTCCGCGGAAGGAGCCGAGGGCGCAGGCGCCGGCTTCGCTGCGACCTCCGCGCCGGAACCGCCACCCCCGCATCCGGCCAGCACCGCTGCCGCAACCAACAGTCCCGTGCTGACGCGACGCGATCCCGCGAACGGGCGAAATTGCCACTGGCCGAGGTCCATCGACCACCTCCTCGTCCGATCACTCGTTCACTGCCACTGTAGCATCGCGATCAGCGGGCACGACGCAAATGCGGGCATTGCGATGCGACGCTGCCACGGTCGGCAGTTCGTGTCCTTGCGGAGCCGGTTGACTTTCGTGGACGGGTGAAGCTGGGCCGCCCGCGCCGGCTAATTCCGCGCGAGCAACAAGAACGACTAATCGGTCGAGCGGTTCGCCTCATTGCGTGCTCGGCCGCCTCGCCTGGTGATAGGCGCCGGTGCCGCGCCAGATCGCCGCATCCGTCGGCAGAACCTGCGCTGGTTCGAACTCCGACTGTCCGGCGATCCGTTCGTACAGCGGCTTGAAGTCGATCCGTGCCAGCTCGAGCAGCTCCTCCAGGTCCTCGATCACGAAGTAGCTCTCCTGAAAGTCGTCGATGCGGTAGCGCGTTCGCATCACCCGCTCGAGATCGAAGCGGATGCGGTTCGGCGAATCGCTGTCGAGCGCAAACAGGCTCTCGGTGTACGACGACACGATCCCCGAGCCGTAGATGCGCAGCCCTTTGGCCTGCCGCACGAGCCCGAACTCGACGGTGTACCAGTACACCCGCGCCAGGTGCTCGAGCTTGCCGAGTCGCTGCGCGCGCAGACCGCCGACGCCGTACGCTTGGATGTAGTCGGCGATGACGGGATTCATCAGCATTGGCACGTGGCCGAACACGTCGTGGAAGACGTCGGGCTCCTCGAGATAATCGAGCTCGTGCGGCCGGCGAATGAACTGGCCCGCCGGAAAGCGCCGGTTCGCCAGGTGGTCGAAAAAGATCTCGTCCGGCACCAGTCCAGGCACCGCGACCACCTGCCATCCGGTACGCCTGGACAGCACGTCGCTCAGGCGCCGGAAATCGGGAATCCGATCGGCTTCGATCGGCAGCTCGCGCATCCCCTGCACGAACTCCTCGCAGGCGCGCTCCGGCAGCAGCTTCGTCTGCCGCTCGAACAGCGTTTTCCAGACCTGATGCTCCTCCGAGGTGTAGCGCTCCCAGCCCTGGTCGATCGTCCAGTCGGCGCGCTCAGGGCGCGCCGCATCGCCGGTCGCGGCGGCACCATGCTTGGCGACCGGGTTGTACTGCGGCTGCAGCATCTGCGGTACCTCCGATTCCTGATCGTGAATCGCAGGATCAGATTGTCACGCGATAGCGAGCATCGCGCAGCACTCAGGCAGTCATCATCACGCGACCGGCGCCTGCTGCGCGCAGACGCTCGTGCGCCTGCGCGGCGTCGTCGAGCGGGAACACGCGGTCGATCGGCAAGCGCAGCGCGCCGCGCGCTGCGATGTCGCCTGCGTCGCGCCATGCCGCCTGCGCGAGCGCCACGCATTCGTCCAGAGTGCGGGTGCGAAACGTCGCGCCTACCAGATGCACGCGGCGCCGTGACAGCTCGTTGAGGTCGATCGTTGCGGTCGCTGCGCCCATCCGGCCGACCTGGACCCAGCGGCCTCCGATGGCCATGCCGAACAGCGCCCCAGCGGACAACTCGCCGCCGAGCTCGGGCTGGACGCGGCACTCGGCCCGGATCCCGAGGAAATCGGCGCGCGGCTGCAGCGGTGCGGCTCGGGTCGCGGCGTCGGCGTCGTCGTCGACATGATCGGCGGCGAGT
>DATLGW010000023.1:0-12847 GCA_035540315.1 Burkholderiaceae bacterium
CTGCTGGACCAGTCCGGCGGCCGAAGCGCTGGCCGCCGGACTGGTCCAGCAGGTGGCAGACGATCCGGCGGCAGCAGCGCTCGCGTATTTCGATTCGAATCTCGCGCCGCTGTCGGCCGCGGCAATCGCGTGCGCGCTGCAGGCCGCGCGCATCGCGTTCCTGCCGCAGGTGCGCGAGCGGATCGCCGCCGTCGAGCGGATTTACCTGGAACTGCTGATGCAGACGCGCGATGCGCGGGAGGGCCTGGCGGCGTTCCTCGCGAAGCGCAAGCCGGCATGGGAACACGCGTGAGCGTGGCCCTGCCCTACCGGAGGCGTGTGATGACGACGACACCGAACCCGGCCGCCGACGGCGGTGCGCCCGCAGCAACCGATCTCGGCCGCGTCGCCGCGATCGTCCAGCGCTGCGAGCAGCTGTTCGACGACCTCGAGTTCAACGCGGTCAAGCAGTGGAAGGCCGCCGGCCCGGCGCGCAAGGCGATCGGGTACCTGCCGATCTACGTGCCTCGAGAGCTGGTCCATGCGGCCGGTTTCCTGCCGGTCGGCATCCTCGGCGGCGGCGATCAGCTCGAGGTGATCCAGGGCGACGCGTATTACCAGAGCTACATCTGCCGGATTCCGCGCTCGACGATCGAGCTCGGGCTGACCGGCCGGCTCGATTGCCTCGACGGCATGCTGTTCCCGTCGATCTGCGACGTGATCCGCAACCTGTCGGGCATGTGGCAGATCCTTTTCCCGACGAAGTACGTGCGCTACGTCGACGTGCCGCAGGACTACAACGACGCGATCGGCGGCGAATTCTACATCCACGAGATGAAGGTGCTGCGCGACGACCTCGCGCGGCTGGCGGGGCGGGGAATCACCGACGCCGACCTGAACCGCTCGATCGCGGTGTACAACGAGAACCGCCGCGCGATCCGCGACCTGTACGCGTACCGCGCCGCGCAGCCGTGGCAGGCACCGACCTCCGAGGTCTATCTGCTGCTGCGCGCGGGGCTGGTGCTGCCGCCGGAAGAACACACGCAGCTGGTGCGCGACTACCTGGCGGCGATCGCGTCGGCCAGGCGGCCGGTGCGCGACAACGCGCGCGTGGTGCTCAACGGCACGTTCTGCGAACAACCGCCGCTCGCGCTGATCAAGTCGATCGAGATGGCCGGCTGCTACATCGTCGACGACGATTTCATGCTGATCTTCCGCTGGCTGCTCGACGACGTGCCGGCCGACGGCGATCCGCTCGCCGAGCTGTCGCGCGCGTTCCTGCACCGCTCGGCATCGACGTCGTCGAAGTACGAGCCGTCGAAGTCCGAGAAAGGGATGTTCCTGGTCCGCTCGGTGCGCGCAACCGGCGCCGAAGGCGTCGTGTTCGCGTCGCCGTCGTTCTGCGACCCGGCGCTGCTCGAGCGGCCGATGCTGCAGGACGTGCTCGCGCGCGAGAAGGTGCCGTTCACCGCGTTCAAGTACGCGGAGAACACCGGGCAGATGGCGCCGATACGCGAGCAGGCCGGCACGTTCGCCGATTCGATCAAGCTGTGGAGCGCCGCCTGAGCGGCGCTCGCGAGGAGTCAACGCGATGAACACGGTCGTCACCCCGCCGGTCGGCACGAGGAAGCCGCAAAACGTCCAGAAGGAGGACGCGATGTGGCTGCAGAAGGAGCTGATCAACCAGAACTACCATGAGCTCGCCGCAGCGCGCTCGCTCGGACGCAAGGTCGCAGCGACGTTCGTTCCCGGCAATCTGAACGAGCTGCTGATGTGCTTCGACTTCGCGCGCAGCCTGCCCGAGACGAACGCGCTGCAGAACGGCATGCGCAAGAAGTCCGGCAAGATGATCATGGACGCCGAGCGCGACGGGCAGTCCGAGGACGTGTGCACGTACGTGAAGGCCGACCTCGGCATGCTGATGCAGGGCGAGGTCGGCCCGACCGGCGAGCCGCTGCCGCGCCCCGACCTGCTGCTGCTGTCGTACACCGGCTGCTTCACGTTCATGAAGTGGTTCGAGCTGGTGCGCCAGAAGTTCGGCGGCGAGACCGTGATGCTGCACGTGCCGTACCAGGGTGCCGGCCGCATCGACCCGGCGATGCGCGACTACGTCGTCAAGCAGCTGCGCGAGACGGTGATTCCGGCGCTCGAGCGGGTCTCCGACGTGCAGTTCGACATCGACCGGATGCGCCAGTACCTGCGCGAGTCGGCAAAGGCCGAGGAGGACCTGGTCCAGGTGCTGCAGTCCGCGAAGCGCCGGCCCTCGCCGATCGACGGCTACTTCGGCGCGGTCTACTACATCGGACCGATCTTCACCGCGTTTCGCGGAACCGTCGAGGCGACGCGCTACTACGAGGTGCTGCGCGCCGAGATCGAGCAGCGGATCCGCGACGGCAAGGGCCCGATCACGCCCGACGGCGAGATGCGCGAGGAGAAGTACCGGCTCGTCGTCGAGGGGCCGCCGAACTGGACCAGCTTTCGCGACTTCTGGAAGATGTTCTACGACGAAGGCGCGGTCGTGGTCGCGTCGACGTACTCGAAGGTCGGCGGGGTCTACGACTTCGGCTTTCGCCACGATCCCGAGCGCCCGCTCGAGTCGCTGGCCGAGTACTGCCTGGGCTGCTATACGAACCTGAACTTCCCGCAGCGAATCGACATGATCTGCAAGTACATCGACGAGTACCAGGCCGATGGGCTGCTGATCAACTCGATCAAGAGCTGCAACAGCTTCTCTGCCGGCCAGCTGCTGATCCTGCGCGAGGTCGAAAAGCGCACCGGCAAGCCGGCAGCGTTCGTCGAGTCCGATCTGGTCGATCCGCGCTACTTCTCGGCCGCTAACATCAAGAATCGTCTGGAGAGCTATTTCCAGATGATCAAGCAGAAGCGCAGCGCAGCGGCAGCCGCCGCCGGCGCGGCTGCCGCGCATTGACGCGAAGGAAGCGAGCGATGCAGACGTTCATCGGAATCGACCTGGGCTCGACGACGACCAAGGCGATCGTCGTCGACGAGCACGAGAACGTGCTCGGCCGCGGGATCACGAACTCGCGGTCGAACTACGACACCGCGGCCGCGGTCGCCAAGCAGGAGGCGCTGGTTTCGGCGCGCTTCCACCTGTGCCGGCAGGCGCTCGCCGACAGCGGCGCGCTGAACGGGCAGCTCGACGCGTTCGTCGGTCAGCTCGAGCGCGATTTCCGGCTCGAGCAGTTCCTCGAGCAGCTCGACGACCTCGAGCAATGCTGCGGCCGAAGCCTCGCGACCGCGAAGTTCGGCGCCGCGACCGACGGCGTCGCGGATGCGCTCGCCGAGACGTTCCGGCGGCTGCGCGACGAGGCGCCGGCGCTGTTCGCGCCGGGCGCCAAGCGCAAGTCGGACTTCTTCCGCGACATCGCCGGCAGCCGTTACCTGGCGATCGGCGAGCAGGTCGCCAAGGAAGGCGGCGTGCGCTACGAGATGCTGCTGAACGTGTTCGACCGCTCGATCATCGAGGTCGAGAACCGTGTCTACGGCGAGTCGATGCAGCGCAACCTGCGCGCGGCGCTCGACCGCACGTATCGTGCGTTGCCCGAAGCGGGCGCGCGGCGCGACGCGATCTCGCGGCCGATCGCCCGCGTGCTCGACACGGTGCTCGAGGAGACCTACGTCGTCGGCACCGGCTACGGCCGCGCACGGCTGCCGTTTTCGAAGGAGCACATCCGCTCCGAGATCCTGTGCCACGGGCTGGGCGCGCACGTGATGTATCCGAAGACCGCGACGGTGCTCGATATCGGCGGCCAGGACACGAAGGCGATCCAGGTCGACGCCAACGGCATCGTCGAGAACTTCCAGATGAACGACCGCTGCGCGGCCGGTTGCGGCCGCTACCTCGGCTACATCGCCGACGAAATGAACCTGGGGCTGCACGAGCTCGGCCCGATGGCGATGCAGGCGACCAAGACCGTGCGGATCAACTCGACCTGCACCGTGTTCGCCGGGGCCGAGCTGCGCGACCGGCTGTCGCTGGGCGAGAAGCGCGAGGACATCATGGCCGGGCTGCACCGCGCGATCATCCTGCGCGCGATGTCGATCGTCGCGCGCGCCGGCGGTTGCCGCGACGAGTTCACGTTCACCGGCGGCGTCGCGAACAACGAGGCCGCGGTCAAGGCGCTGCGGGAGCTGATCTTCGAGAACTACGGCGAACGCACGATCAACATCAACGCCGATTCGATCTACACCGGCGCGCTCGGCGCGGCGACGTTCGCGTGGCGCGCGGTCAAGCACGAGGGCAAGACCGCGGAGGCACGGCCATGATCCACACGATCGGAATCGACATCGGCTCCGGCGCGGTCAAGACCGTGCTGTTCGCGCACGAGGACGGCGGCGGCGCAGCGCGCTGGGTCGCGAAGCGGTGCGAGCGGATCCGCCGCCGCGACGTGATGCAGCTCGCGCGCCAGGGGCATGACGAGGTGCTGGCCGAGGCCGGGCTCGATGCGGTCGACTACGTCGCGACCACCGGCGAGGGCGAGAACGTCGGGTTCGCGACCGGGCACTTCTACTCGATGACCACGCACGCGCGCGGCGGCGTCTATCTTCATCCGGGCGCGCGCGCGGTCGTCGACATCGGCGCGCTGAACGGGCGCGCGATCTACGTCGACGAACGCGGCAAGGTGCTGTCGTACAAGATGACGAGCCAGTGCGCATCGGGCTCCGGCCAGTTCCTCGAGAACATTGCGCGCTATCTCGGGGTCGCGGTCGAGGAGATCGGCCCGCTGTCGCAGTCGGCCAACGCGCCGGAGAAGATCAGCTCGATCTGCGCGGTGCTCGCCGAGACCGACGTGATCAACATGGTGTCGCGCGGCATTCCGACGCCCGACATCCTGAAGGGGATCCACGTGTCGATGGCGTCGCGGCTGGTCAAGCTGCTGAAGGTCACCGGCATCACGACCGGCACGGCGCTGTTGACCGGCGGGCTGGCGCTCGACACGGGGCTGCTGAAGGCGCTGCAGGAGGAGCTCGCCGCCGAGAAGATCCCGATCGAGGTCGTCAGCCACCCCGATTCGATCCATGCCGGCGCAATCGGTGCGGCGCTGTGGGGCGCATTCCGGCACGACAAGCTCAGCCAGCTCCAGCGCATCGCGGCCTGAGGCGCGACTCGATTCCGAAGGAGAACGAACGATGGCGTTGCTGATCACTGCCGATTGCACCGCGTGCGATGCGTGCCGGCCGGTCTGCCCGAACGATGCGATTTCGGTCGGAGACATCTACCACCGCATCGACCCGCTGCGCTGCACCGAGTGCGTCGGCGCCGAAGACGAGCCGCAATGCCGGCTCGTGTGCCCTGCCGACTGCATCATCGACGATCCGGATTTCCGCGAGTCGCGCGACGAACTGCTGGCGAAATACGCGACGCTGCACGGATGACGGCGCGCTGCGGCGTGCGGTTTGCCCGCCGCAGCCGCGCACTGACTGGGGGTTTGGCCGGGCACGACGACAGGCGATGGTAATTTCGGCGATTCGAATGCGCCGGTGACGGTCTGCTGCGCCGCGTTCGGCACCCAACGAACCTTGCGGGAGACGACTTTGACTGGTTATGTGGACGACATCGAGCGTGCGACGCTGGACAACGACGACTACCGGCGCGTGCTGTACACCGGCAAGAACCTGCAGCTGGTGCTGATGACGCTGCGGCCCGGCGAGGAGATCGGCCGCGAGACGCACGAAGAGCACGACCAGTTCATCCGCGTCGAGGCTGGCAGCGGCACCGTGACGCTCGGCCGCGACGAACATCCGCTGTCGGACGGCGTCGCGGTCGTGATTCCGGCCGGCGTCGAGCACAACGTCGTCAACACGTCGAAGACGGAGCCGCTGCGGCTGTATACGCTGTATGCGCCGCCCGAGCATCCGGACGGGACGGTGCACCGGACCAAGGCGGACGATCCGGAGCACTGAGCGCGCTCGCCTGACGACCCTGGGACCGCGTCGTCCGCGCCGCCACTGAGCCGCGGGTCACGGGACCACGCCGCGCACGCACCACGCGCGTGCCTGCAACCGGAATGCGCGGTCGTTGCGGTCCCCGAGCAGCCGCGCCTTGACTCGCTCGGCCAATTGCCGCCGGCGGTCTTCCGGCAGCGACACGGCGTACGCGCCGGCCGGACCGGCGCCGGCCACGAACGGGCTCCAGTAGTCGTCGAAGGACGTGAACGCCTGCTCGATCTCGATCGGCCGTTCCTGCACGTCGACCAGACCCGCCTTTCGCCACAGCGCACCGAGCTGCCCCTGCCGCGACAGCTTCATGTGGCGCTCGTCCCTGGGTTCGGCGGCCGGGTCGAGCGCCACGACCTCGTCCCAAAAGATCCTGAGCATCTGCATGCCGGCGTCGTAGTCCCAGACGCAAGCGCTGACGCCGCCGCCCGGGCGCGTGACCCGGCGCATCTCGCGCAGCGCCTGCTCGGGCTCGGGAACGAAGTTCATCACGAGCAGCGCCATCGACCGATCGAACGACCGGTCGGGGAACGGCAGCGCCTGCGCATCGCCCCGCTCGAGCTTCAGGCGCGGACCTGCGTTGCGGGTCGCGGCTGCGATGAAGCCCGGCGAGGGGTCGATGCCGACGACCTCGCTGCGACTCGTCATCGCGGCGACCGCTGCCGCGAGCGCGCCGGTGCCGGTTCCGACGTCCAGCACGCGGTCGCCGTCGGCGACGCCGGCAAATTCGGCAAACGCCGGCGCCAGGCGACGGCTCCAACGCCCCATGAACCGGTCGTACGCGTCGCCGGCTGCGAACATCCGAGCCTGCGCGTCCGCGTCGGCGCCGCCCGCGGATGAAGCGCCCGACGCCGGTGCCGCCGACAGCGTCAGCCAGACGATCGGGACCGGGAAACCGCGTCCGCACGAACACAGGCTCATCGTCGGGCTCCTTCGGGACGTGGGGTGACGCCCCAGCATGCGCCCGGAACGCGCTGCGAAAAAGCGCACCAACCGGAATACACTATTGCCTCAGGCGGCGTAATCCTCGATGGACAAGCTGCGCGCAATCGAAGGCTTCGTGAAGATCGTCGACCGTGGCAGCCTCACCGCTGCGGCCGCCGAACTCGACGTGTCGCTGTCGACGATGGTCAGGACGCTCGCGGCGCTCGAGCGCACGCTGGGCACGCCGTTGCTGGCGCGAACGACGCGGCGCCTGCGGCTCACCGACGAGGGCCGGCTGTACCTCGAACACTGCCGCGCGGTCCTTGCCCACCTGCACGACGGCGAGGCGGCGCTGCGCTCGCGCAGCGTCGAGCCGAAGGGAAGGATCGCGCTGACGGCGTCGGTCGTGTTCGGCTGCCGTTACGTGACGCCGATCGCCATCGAGTTCGGACGGACTCATCCCGAGGTCGCGATCGACTTGCTGCTCGTCGATCGCGTCGTGAACCTTCTCGACGAAGGCCTGGACGCCGCGGTCCGAATCGGGCCGCTCGAGGACTCGTCGCTGGTCGCAATCCCGGTGGGTCGCGTGCGGCGCGTCGTCTGCGCGAGCCCCGACTATCTTCGCCGCGCCGGCACGCCGCGGTCGCCCGACGACGTGCGAGGACACCGCTGCGTGCGCTTCACCGGCCTGGCATCGCGTCCGGCGTGGACGTTCTCGAACCGTCGCAACGTCGGGTTCGCGAGCGCGCTCACGTGCAACCAGGCCGAGGCGGCGATCGAAGCCTGCGTTCGCGGCTTCGGATTGGGATTCTTCCTGTCGTACATGGTCGCGCCGTTCGTGCGGGACCGGAAGCTGCGATACGTGCTCGAGGATGCCGAGCCCGAACCCTTGCCCGTCCATTTCGTCTACCCACACGCGCGTTTCCGGTCGGCGGCCATGCGTGCGTTCAGCGACGCGTGCACCGCGGCGCTGCGGCGGACGCGACTCGATTGACCGCAGCGAATGCCGGCGACGCTCAGGCCAGCCGCCTGACGAACGCCAGCCGCTGCGACGGCGCGAACCCGGTCGAGTACAGGAACCCGAGCAGCCCGAGCGCGTCGTAGGCGACCGCCGACTCGATCCGCTCGACGCCGAGCGCGGTCGCATTGACGCACAGCTGCGACAGCAGCGCATGCGCGATGCCGCGGTGGCCGAAGTCGGGGTCGACGCCGATCGCGTCCAGCACCGCGACCGGCTCGGCGCGTCCGTAGTCGCCGAAATCGGTGCGCGCCATCAGAAAGCCAGCGATGATGCCGTCGACGCGCGCGGTCAGCGACACCCGTACCGCCGAGTCCGCAAGCGTCTCGTCGAGCGCATGGCGCAGGAACGCGGCACGTTGCGAGCCGCTCAGCTGCCGGTCGATGCGGACGATCCCCGCCAGGTCCTCGGGCGTCATCGAGCGGATGTCGACGGCATCGCGCGCGAGCCGGTCGAAATCCGGCGCGGGCTTGCCGTAATCGATCTCGAGCGCCGGCCCGTCGCCGAATTCGTCGGCCGTCGCGGCGTCATCGGCAATCGGCTGCCACGCGATTCCGGGCATCCCGAGATCGACGACCTGCGCATCGGCGAGCGTGAAGCCGCTGCGGTCGAGGAATCCGAGCATCGGATAGTCGGTCCACGCGGCCTGCGTGCGCAGCTCCGGAACGCCGTGATCGAGCGCATAGCGGGCGACGCCGTCGATCAGCGCCAGTCCGATCCCCTGCCCCTGCGCCTGCGGATGGGTACCGAGCACCTCGATCCGAAGCGCCGGCTCGATCTGCCCGAACTCCCCGCGCAGCCGCCGCGCGAGCACGTAGCCGAGCACGTGGCTGCCGGCGCGCGCGGCCAGCTGCACGTGCGATTCCGGGTCGCGGACCGCGGCGCGCAGCCGGCGTTCGAAATACGCGTTGCGCCGACGCCCGGTCAGCGTCACGTCGGTGTCGACGACCTGCGCGAGGTCGTCCGCGCGCAGCGCCTTGATCGCCGATTTCCATTGAGTCGCGAGGATTGCCGACATCTCCGTCTCCGTTCGTATCCGTCGCCGGTCACGCTGCCGCGTAGGCGGCCGCGAGCTGCTGATCGCGCTCGTCGTCTAGCAGATCCTCGAGCATCGGCAGCAGGCCCATCGTCTCCTTCTGGATGTGCGCGAGCTGCCGGTCGACCAGCTCGGTGACCGCGCGCGCGAGCGCATCCCAGCCGGCCGCATCGAGCTCGCCGCGCTGCGCGGCCTGTGCCAGCGGAATCAGCCGCGCCGCCCCGTCGCGGATCGCGGCGTGCTCGTGGCGCAGCAGCTCGGCGATGTCGTCGTCGCCGGCCGCGGCCAGCAGCGGAAACACCGCGTTCTCCTCGAAATCGAAATGGCGTCCGAGCTCGCCGTCGAGGTGCGCGCGCAGGTCGCCGAGCGCGCGCAGCAGCGGCGCGCAGGCGTCGGCATCGGTGCGCGCGGCCGGCGCGACGGTCATGAAGCTGCGCTCGATCCGCCCGAGCAGATCGACGCTCGCCTGATGCTCGTCGTGCAGCATCCGCGCGGTCTGGGTGTTGAAGAAGAACGTCATGTGGAACTCTCCGTGACGATTGAGGCGGCGCGGCGCGCGATCAGCCGCTGGCGGATGCCGATCAGGAACGCGAGCCACGCGATCGCGCCGGCCAGCCCGATCGCCGCCGCGGCGCGCGTGAGCGCCGGCTCGACCGCGAGCACTGCGACCGCGAGCAGCAGCACCGCGACGACGTGGCAGCCGAGGTGGATCCGCAGCGGGGCGATCGGCGTCAGCGACGCGACGCTGGGCACCGGGCGCACGTGCTTGCCCGCGTGCATCGTCGCGAGAAACGGCGCGATCCGCTGCAGGATCGCGAGCGCGAAGCCGAGCAGCCATCCGGCGGCCAGCAGCACGCCGAACAGCGGATACAGCCGCATCGGCGGCGACGGCAGCAGCGCGATCGCGGCACCGACGGCAATCGCCGCAACCCACATCGCCCACGCGAAGCGGACCAGCACGAACGAGCGATCGAGCGTCGGCCGCGCGCGCTGCCGCAATGCGCGGGTCATCACCCGCAGATGCAGCAGCACCGCGGCGGTTCCGCAGACGGCGGCGGCCAGCGTCGGGAACGGATGCCAGCCGGTCCACGGCGCCGCGGCGGCCAGCGCGATTGCGGCAGTCGCCAGCGCCAGCGGCGCACGAACCGCGCGACCCTGCGGCAGCGCGGTCAGCGCGAACATCGGCACCAGCAGATACGAGATGCCCATGCACAGCATCCCCATGAAGCCGAAGCTCGCGACGATCAGGTGCGTGGCGGCGAGCGCGCGATAATCGAGCGGGATGCCGTGCACCAGCACCGCGGCCATCGCGACGCTGGTCGCGATCGTGGCAGCGAGCGACGCGAGCGCGACCCAGCCGTGCAGCACGACCTCGCGCATTCCCTTGGCGCGCTGCAGGTTGCGCAACAGCAGCCAGCCGTACGCGAGCAGCGCGACGTTGATCGCGGCGGCGCCGATGCCGATCCAGCGCGGCGACACGGTGGCCATTCCCCAAGCGAGCAGCGCGATCCCCGGCACCAGCAGCCACCACACGAATGCCGCGAGCCGCACCGACACGATCGGCTGGCGGGTCGCGACCGGCAGCAGCTGGAGGCTGGCGCCGATCGCGGTGGTCGCGAGCACGCCGAGCGTGACCAGGTGCAGCGCCGCCAGCGCCGGGCCCAGCCCGCCGACGAAAACCGTCGCCGCTTCGGCGCCAGCGAACAGCGCGAGCCACGCGAGCGGATGCGCGACGGCGGCCGCGCCGAAATAGCGGAACGGAATCGACGCCGGCAGCAGCCGGCTTCCTGCGCCTGCGATGAACATCAGTGCCCTCGGTCGGACCCGGCCCGGTGGAACAACACGCGCCAGTGGCCCTCGTCGAGCTGCTGCGGCCACGCCTCGAACCCTCGCGTCGCGAGCAGCCAGCGCAGCGGCTGCGGATCGAACGGCGCAATCAGCACGAAGTCGCCGGCGCCATCGGCGTCGACCGTCTCGACGAACTGCAGGATCCGCGGCAGCGGCTCCTCGCCGGCAGCGATCTGCGCGCGCACGTCCAGCCGCGGCGCGTCGTCGACCGGAAACCCGCCGGCCCAGTGCGGGCGCTCGATCGGCGCATCGTCGCCGTGCCTGCCGCAATCGATCGTCATCTCGACCTCCGTTCGATCATTGGGTTCGTTGCGGCGCGGGTGCGCCCGCGAGCTCGCGCAGCAGGCGCTCGGCGATCGCCGCGATTGCCTGGCGCCGGTAGTCGGCGGCGACCAGCGTCGTTCGCATCGGGCTGACCTGGCGGCGGACCAGCCGGACCAGCGCCTCGGCGGCGACCGCGACCGGCTGCCCGACCAGCGCGGCGGTGCCTTCGAGCCGGAACGGCCGCGGATTCGTGCCGGTCAGCGCGGCCTCCAGCGACGTCAGCCGGTCGCGATCGGCGGTCAACGCGATCGCGACGCCGGCGAGCGGAAAATCGATCGCGCCGCGGATCCGCAGCTTCCGGTAGCCGCTGCGCTGGCCCGGCGGCGGCGACGGCACGTCGATGCCGGCGACCAGCTCGCCACGCTGCAGCGCCAGGTGCGCACGGCCGTCGTCGACGTACAGGTCGACGAGCGGGATCCGTCGCGATGCGCGCGCTGCTGCGACGTCGACCTGCGCATCGTGGACCAGCAGCGCCGGCGCCAGATCGCCGCAGAACGCGGCGTGACAGCGCTTGCCCTGCGGCGCGACGTGGCAGGTGTCGCCGCCGTGTTTCAGGCAGTGGTCGTTCGCCGCACGCCACCAGGCGCTCTGGTTGTAGAACGCGCAGCGGGTGTCGACGCACAGGTTGCCGCCGACGGTCGCGACCACACGGTGGGTTGCACCGGCGACCGCAGCGGCGGCCTGTGAAACGGCAGGCCAGCGCGCAGCAACGGCGCGGTCGGCGGCCAATGCGCGCAGCGTTGCGGTGGCGCCGACTCGCAGCCCCGACTCGTTCGACTCGATTCGATCGAGCCCCGCGATCGCCGACAGCGACACCAGCGTGCGCGGCGCGCCGATCCCGTGGCGCAGGTTCACCAGCAGATCGGTGCCGCCGGCGAATGCGCGGGCGCCGTCGTCGGCGGCGAGCGCCGCGCAGGCGTCGGTCAGCGACTCCGGTTGCCGCAGGCAGAATGCCGACAGCGCATCCATGTCAGCCCACCTCCGTGGAGACGCTCGCGTGGCTCGATTTCAACGTCGGCGCAACGCGCGCAAGCCGCTCGCGCCGCGACCGTGCCGAGAACGCCGCCAGCAGCCGCTCCGGCGATGCCGGCAGCTCGGTCAGCCGCAGCCCGGTCGCGTCGGCGATCGCATTGGTCAACGCCGGCAGGAACGCCGCCAGCGATCCCTCGCCGGCTTCCTTCGCGCCGAGCGGTCCGCCCGGGTCGCGGCTCTGGACGATTCGCACGTCGATCGGCGGGGACTCGACGATCGTCGGCACGCGGTAGTCGAGCAGGTTCGCCGCCAGCGGCAGTCCGCGGTGATAACGCGTCTCCTCGCACACCGCCTGTCCCATTCCCATCCACACCGAGCCCTGCACCTGACCTTCGACCGCAAGCGGATTGATCGCGAAACCGCAGTCGTGCGCGACCCACACGCCGACGATGCAGACCTGCCCGGTCGATTCGTCGACGTCGACCTCGACGACCTGCGCCGAATACGAATAGCCGGGGCTGCAGCCGACCGCCGCGCCGCGGAACGTGCCGCCGTGGGTTTCCGGTGGCGTGCTGTACGTGCCCTTGACGGTCACGGTGCCGGTGCCGGCGAGCGCTTCCAGAACGACCTGCGAGAACCCGGCGGCTTCGCCGCCTTCGCGCTGCCACGATTCGTCGCGTTGTTCGATCTCGCCGACATCGCAGCGCAACGCCCGCGCCGCGGCGGCCGCGAGCAGCGCGCGCAGCTCGCGCGCGGCCGCGACCGCGGCGTTGCCGACCATGAAGCCT
>DATLGW010000024.1:0-2312 GCA_035540315.1 Burkholderiaceae bacterium
AAGATCAGCCAGAACGCGATCGTCCCGAGCCGCTCCGACGGCATCCGCCCGGTCACGTGCGGCATCCAGTAGTAGGCCGCCGCCAGCAGCGGGAACACCACCCCGCCGACCAGCACGTAATGCAGGTGCGCGACGACGAAATGCGTGTCGTGCACCTGCCAGTCGAACGGCACCAGCGCGACCATCACGCCGGTCAGCCCGCCGAGCACGAACGTCACCAGGAATCCGAACAGGTACAGCAGCGGCAGCCGCAGTACCGGACGCCCGGCCCACAGCGTCGCAATCCATGAGAACACCTGGATGCCGGTCGGCACGGCGACCATCATGCTGGCGGCCGAGAAGAAGATTTCCGCCAGGTACGGAATGCCGACCGCGAACATGTGGTGGACCCACAACCCGAAGCTGATGAAGCCGGTCGCGATGACGCTGGCGACGACCCAGCGGTAGCCGACGATCGGACGCTGCGCGAACGTCGGCACCATCGTCGACACCAGCCCTGCGGCCGGCAGGAACAGGATGTAGACCTCCGGGTGCCCGAACAGCCAGAACAGGTGCTGCCACAGGATCGGATCGCCGCCGCGATGCGGGTCGTAGAACGGCAGCCCGAACGCCCGTTCGACCTCCAGCAGGATGCTCGCCAGCACCAGCGGCGGAAAGCCGAGCACGATCATGAACGCGACCACCAGCATGTACCAGCCGAACAGCGGCATCCGGTTCAGCGCCATGCCGGCGGTGCGCACCTTCAGCACCGTGACCACGATCTCGACGCCGGCGGAAATTGCCGAGATCTCGACGAACGTCACGCCGAGCAGCCACACGTCCGAATTGATGCCCGGCGTGAACGGCCGGCTCGACAGCGGGGTGTACATGAACCAGCCCGCGTTCGGCGCGAATCCGAAGAACAGCGCGGTCAGCAGGATCAGCCCGCCGAACAGGTAGCACCAGTAGCCGAATGCCGACAGCCGCGGAAACGCCATGTCGCGCGCGCCGAGCAGCTTCGGCAGCAGGTAGAACGTCACGCCCTCGAGCACCGGCAGCGCGAACAGGAACATCATGATCGTTCCATGCATCGTGAACACCTGGTTGTAGGTGTCGTGATCCAGGAACGCGTTGCCGGACGTCGCGATCTGAGTGCGGATCAGCATCGCCAGCAGCCCGCCGATCAGGAAGAACGCGAAGCCGGTGTAGATGAAGCGCAGGCCGACGATCGTGTGATTGACCGCGGACCACCGCCGCCAGCCGGGCCCCACGCTCCAAGGGATCGTCAGCCGCTTGTGACGGGCCACCGGCGAGAGCTCGCGCGATGCCGCCGTCACGATCGCGCCTCGAGCAGACGAACGATCGATTCGAGCACGTCGTCGGGGACGTGATCGTGCGACGGCTTGCGGATGCCCGGCTTCAGCTTCGAGTGCTCGCGCATCCACTGGCGCAGCGCCTGCGGGCCGTTCTCCAGCGTTCCGGCGCCGAGCATCGTGCGCAGCGTGACCGCCGCGAGGTTCGGCCCGCGCGCCGGGCCGCGCTCGGTCGCATCGAGGCTGTGGCAGACGCCGCAGTGCTGCGCGAATGCGTCGAGCGCCTGCGGCGTGGCTGCCGCGCGGATCGATTCGCCCGCAGCGGCGAGCTGCTCGAGCGCGTGCTGCAGCTGCTGCGGCGGGTGCGCATGCACGAACAGCACCATCCGCGCATGCTGCTCGCCGCAGAACTCGGCGCACTGGCCGCGGAACGTGCCGGCGCGATCGCTCTGCAGCTTGACCATCGTCGTGATCCCCGGCATCGCGTCGATCTTCGGGCCCAGCTGCGGCACCCAGAAGCTGTGGATCACGTCGGCTCCGGTCACGCGCACGTAGACCGGCCGGCCGACCGGCACGTGCAGCTCGTTGGCCGAATGCAGCACCCGACCGGCGGCCGACGGCGGATAGCTGACTTCCCACCACCACTGGTGCGCGCGGACCTCGACCTCGTACACGTCCCGATCGCCGGGGCCGGGCAGCACCGCCTGACCGAGCCGCACGCCGTAATACAGCAGCGCGATCAGCGTGACCGTCGGGAACACCAGGCCGAGCCCGATCACGATGCGCAGCGGGTCGAAGCGCATCGGCTTGTCGGAATCGCGGAACACCGCGTACAGCGCCAGCCCGATCGTCAGCACGGCGATCGCGATGCTGCCGGCGAGCATCACCCACCACGATTGCGCGAGCGCCGCGGCGCCCGGCCCGGCCGGATCGAGCGTCGACTGCGGTCCTTCGCATCCGGCCAGCGCGAGCGCCGCAGCGGCAGCGACTGCCGCCGGTGCCGCCCGAGCGCGCGCGGCC
>DATLGW010000025.1:0-2149 GCA_035540315.1 Burkholderiaceae bacterium
CCGCGCGCTGGCTGACGTTTCCCGACGACGCGCTGCGCAAGCGCTTCGAGCGCGAGCAGGGCGACCGGCTCGCGACCGACGTCGACGGCAATCCGGTGTATCTGGCGCAAACGCGCTACAGCCTGCAGGTGGTCAGCGAACGCTGGCCGCAGGTCGGATTCCAGGCCACCCGCGAGCACGGGCAGCGCCTCGCGCAGGGATCGTAGCCGCAAGCGAGCGCGCCGCCGGCCGGCGCATCCTGCAGCGGCGCGTCACGCAGCGAGCCGCCGCTCGATCAGCCGCGCGAAGAACGCCGCGCCCAGCGGCAGCGCGTCGTCGTTGAAGTCGTACGACGGATTGTGGACTTCGCACGAGCCGTCGGCGCCGCCATTGCCGATGTTGATGTAGCAGCCGGGCACCTCGTTGAGCATGAACGAGAAGTCCTCCGACGCCATGATCAGCGGCGGGTTGCGCTCGACGCGGTCGCTGCCGACCAGCTCGGTGCAGATCGCCGAGGCGAATTCGGCCTCGCGCGCGTCGTTGACTACCGGCGCGAAATTGATCCGATAGTCGGTCTTCGCCGACGCGCCCAGCGCGGCCGCGACTCCGTCGGCGATCCGTGCCATCCGATCGCCGATCAGCCGCATCACGTCGTCGGAGAATGCGCGCGCGGTGCCCGACAGCCGCGCGGTCTGCGGAATCACGTTGTATGCGTCGCCGGCGTGGATCTGCGTGATCGACAGCACCGCCGTCTCGACCGGGCGCACGTTGCGCGACACGATCGTCTGCAGTGTCGTGGCGATCTGCACTGCGACCATCACCGGATCGACGCTGGTCTCGGGGCGGGCGCCATGGCTGCCCAGGCCGGTGATGTCGATGTCGAAGAACGCGCCGCCGGCCATCATCGGGCCCGAGCGCACCGCGAAACGCCCGACCGGCAGCGACGGGCGGTTGTGCATGCCGAAGATCGCGTCGCACGGGAAGCGGCGAAACAGCCCGTCCCCGACCATCGCCGCAGCGCCGCCGAGCCCTTCTTCGGCCGGCTGGAAGATGAACACGACCGTTCCGTCGAAGTTGCGCGTCGCGGCGAGGTACTCGGCTGCGCCCAGCAGCATCGTCGTGTGGCCGTCGTGGCCGCATGCGTGCATGCGGCCCGGGTGCTGCGAGCGATGCGCGAACGTGTTCGCTTCGGCGATCGGCAGCGCGTCCATGTCGGCCCGCAGCCCGATCCGCCGACCGGCCGAATCGGCGTTCGCTCCGCTGCGCAGCACCCCGACCACGCCAGTGCGGCCGATGCCGCGGTGCACGTCGACGCCGAAGGACTCGAGCCGCTGCGCGACCAGATCGGCGGTGCGTTGCTCGGCAAAGCCGAGCTCGGGGTGCGCATGCAGGTCGCGGCGCCACTCGGTCAGCGTCGCGTGTCGTCGGGCGATCCGGGTCAGCACGTCCAACGCGGCGTCTCCAATGCAGGACGGGGGGTGCCGCGATGGTACCGCAGCGGCCGGCGGTAACAGCGTCGTTACAGCTGTTACCGCCGCCTTACCCGCGGGCGTGCGCAGCATGCCCTGGCCCGGCTAGCATCAGGCATCGACAATGCCGGTATTCCGGCGTCAGAGAATTGCGATGAATGATCATCCGAACCCAGCGGCCGGCGAGCGCGGCTTCGCTTTCGCCGGCGCGGCGGCGCTGATGACGATCCTGCTGCTGGTGTCGGCGCTCTCGGCCGCGCCGGCTGCCGCGCAGACCGTCGTGCACGAGACCGAGCCGCCCGGGCGCGTCGGTCGCGTCAGCCACCTCGAGGGCACGGTCCATTACTACGCCGACGCGCAACCCGATTCCGGCTGGGTCGGCGCGATCCTGAACCTGCCGATCACGTCGCGCACGTCGCTGAACGCTCCGCCCGGTTCCCGCGCCGAAGCGCAGATCGGCTCCACCCGCGTTCGGATCGACGCCGACAGCCAGGCCGATTTCGTGCAGGTCGACGATGCGACGCTGCATGTGGAGGCCGCGCGCGGCGCGGTATCGGCGCGCGTGCGCTCGCTGTTCGACGGCGAGCAGTTCGTGATCGGCGCTCGCGGCGCGACGCTGCAGGCGCTGGCGCCGGGCAGCTACTCGATCGGCGTCGATCCGGCGCTCGGGCTGGTGGTCGCCAAGGTGCTGCACGGCAGCG
>DATLGW010000026.1:0-1966 GCA_035540315.1 Burkholderiaceae bacterium
CGGCGACGGTGCGCGCGGCGCTCGAGCGGCTCGAGTCGCAAGGCCGGCCGCGACCGCGCGTGATCGACGTCGACGACCCGTTGTACGACGGATGCGGCGAGCGGATCGGCGAAATCGAATACGAGGCCTATCTTGCCGGCGGAGACCCCGGCCATGCGTATGCGCTGCCCCCCGACGAGTGGGACGCGATCGGCTTGAACTACACGTCGGGCACCACGGGGGATCCCAAAGGCGTCGTCGTCCACCACCGCGGCGCCTATCTGAATGCGGTCGGCAACGTGCTCGCATGGAACCTGCCGCGCCACCCGGTGTATCTGTGGACGCTGCCGATGTTCCACTGCAACGGCTGGTGCTTCCCGTGGACGCTGCCGTCGGTGGCCGGCACCAACGTGTGCCTGCGACGAGTCGACGCGAAGATGATCTTCGACCTGATCCGCGAGCATCGCGTCACGCATTACTGCGGCGCGCCGATCGTGCACACGACGCTGATCAACGCACCCGAGTCGCTGAAATCCGGCATCGCGCACCAGGTGTCGTGCATGGTCGCCGGCGCCTCGCCGCCGGCAGCGATGATCGAGGGGATGGCGCGGATGGGCTTCGACCTGACGCACGTGTACGGCCTGACCGAGGTCTACGGACCGGCCGCGGCCTGCGCGAAGCACGCAGCATGGCAGTCGCTGCCGCTGGCCGAGCAGGCCGAGCTGAACTCGCGCCAAGGCGTGCGCTACCAGCTGCAGCAGGCGATGACGGTGCTGGATCGCCAGACGATGCAGCCGGTGCCGCGCGACGGACAGACGATCGGCGAAGTCGTGTTCCGCGGCAACATCACGATGAAGGGCTACCTGAAGAACGACAGCGCGACCCGCGACGCATTCCGCGACGGGTGGTTCCACACCGGCGACCTGGGCGTCGTCTATCCCGACGGCTACGTGAAGCTGAAGGACCGCGCGAAAGACATCATCATCTCGGGCGGCGAGAACATCTCGTCGATCGAGGTCGAAGACGCGCTGTACAAGCATCCCGCGGTGCTGGCGTGCGCGGTGGTCGCGCGGCCCGACCCGAAGTGGGGCGAGACGCCGCTGGCGTTCGTCGAGCTCAAGCCGGGGGCAAGCGTTGCGGCCGACGAGCTGATCGCGCACTGCCGCGCGCACCTGGCGCACTTCAAGTGCCCGCGCGAGATCCGGTTCGAGGAGCTGCCGAAGACATCGACCGGAAAGATCCAGAAGCACGTGCTGCGCGATCGCATCGGATCGGCGAGCGCGATCGGGTGACGGCGCTGCGGCGCTAGCGCAGCGCCTGCATCCAGGCCGCGATTTGCGGCCACAGCTGGCGGTGCGCGATCGGGCCGACCAGCGGTGCGACGTGCTGCAGCCCGGGACCCCATTCGCGCTCGCAGTGCAGCACCCGCGACAGCAGCCCCGGTCGCAGCGTCTCGAGATCGAGCATCGATTCGGGCGCGACGATGCGCCCGGCCGGATTGACCACCGCGAGCACCGGCACGTCCAGTTGCGCTGCGCCCGCGGTGTCGCCGCCGACATCGAGCGTGCCGTTGCGGAATCGATCCTCGCGATACAGCTGCTCGACGATGTCCTCGAACAGCCGCCCCGGCAACGGGAATTCGTCGAGCGTCCAGCGGTCGACTCGCGCGTGCACCGCCAGCGCCCCGGGATCGCCGGCGCTGCCGGCGAGATCGACCCAGCGCTGCAGCACGAACACATCGGGTGCGGCTGCCACGCTGAGCAGGTTCAGCGCCGTGCCGGCCACTGGACTGCCGGCGAGACGGCGGATCAGGCGTGCCGGCGGCCCGGCGCGGACCGCGCGCTCGAGGCGGCCGCGTTCGCTGAACACGACCGGCGCATCGATCAGTGCCAGGCCCGCGATCCGTTGCGGCTGCAGCGCGGCATGGATCGCCGCCAGCGTGCCGCCGAGCGAGTGGCCGGCGAGAATCACGCGGTCGCGGCCGGTC
>DATLGW010000027.1:0-6334 GCA_035540315.1 Burkholderiaceae bacterium
ATGTTCGCCTCGGCTTTCTCGTTTTCTGGCTGGCCGGCCGCCCCCATTGACCCCAAGCTCCTAGACCGTCACGGCGATTCCGCTGCCCTCGCGCTTCGACGAACATCGGCCGCGTCTTCCTCGCGACGGACGCCCTGAATGATCCCCCATCCTCCGTGGTTCATGCCGGTTCGCCGTGTCTTCGCCACCTACGAGCCTCACCGGGAATCCCTGGCGATCGACGCGAGCCGAAGTGGCGCGATAAAGCTGCATCGGCAGATTGCGCTGCACTTCGAGATGCGGATCGCCACCGGACGCTGGCGTCCCGGCTTTCGCCTTCCGCCCGAGCCAGTGATTGCGAAGAAGCTGGGGGTGAACCGCAACACCGTTCGCGCCGCGATCAACGCGCTCGCGAGCAAAGGCTTGCTGCGGCACCGGCCCGGGGGCGGCACCTTCGTCGAATTGCCGCCGCTCGACTCCTTCGAACGCCACCTGGACGATCCGCGATGGCCGCTCTACCAGATGGTCGTCCAGAGCGACCTGGAGCAAGACGACATCGAGGTTGCCGAGGTGCTGCAGTTGCCGGCGGACACGCCAATTCCTCACATTCGCCGCACACGCTGTCAGTGCCCCCCGCCGACGGTCGTCGTCGACTCGTACTTTCCGCCTTCGGTGTGGAATGCGCTCGATGCCGATGCGCAGGCCGAGATTCTGGAGACTCGTTGGGATGACGACGTCTATCGGGACGATCCCGGCATACGCATCGCCATTGCGGATGAGTTCGTGGCCTTCGGTCGCGCCAAGCCGCACGAAATCGAGCTGATGGCCCTGCACAAGGACGCGCTCGTGTTACGGATCGACCGCATCGGATACGACCGCGCCGGCAAGCCGCTGGAGTTCCGGCGCATCGCCAGTGCGCCCAATCAGCTCCTCTACTTCAGGCGGGTGACGCGCTTCGAACTCGAACCGCCCAACGAGGAAGACGATATCGATGACGAGTAGGCGTCGCTGCCGACCACGAGAGGATCGAGCGCGCCGCTCCTGCCGCGCGGTGCACATTGCCTCCACAAACGTAGATTTGTCTGTACAAAGTGGCGGAACCGCGCGACCTCCTTCCCCGCTGCGCGCGTGGAACATGATGTTCCACGCGCGCTCAGCTCACGCAGGTTGACAGTTACGGGCGGTGCCGCTTACAGTCCGGAGATTGTCTTGAAGTCGATACAAACTGGAATGCGAGAGCCCATCCGCTCCGCGGTTCCCCTGCATTATCGAATCGCCCAGGTGCTGAAAGCGCGGCTGGAGTCGGGTGCATGGGCGGCCGATGCGGCGCCGGCGACCGAGCATCGGCTGTGCGAGGAGTTCGGCGCCAGCCGCACGACGGTGCGCCAGGCGCTGAGCCACCTGAAGGAGGCGGGGCTGCTGGAGAGCCGCGCCGGCGTCGGCACCCGGCGCGCGCGCTCGGTGCTCGCGAAGAAGGTCGTGCGCGCGAGCGGCGATCCGCTGCATGCGACGGTTCCGACGAAGCCGCGCGTGACGGCGGCGGGCACGGTGGCGAGCCCCGCGCCGGTGGCCGAATTCTTCGGCATTCGAGCCGGTGCGCCGATCTGGCATTTTGTGCGGGTCTACTCGCTGCAGGGCGAGCCGCTGTCGATCGTCGACTCGTACCTGCCTGCGCCGTTGGGGGCCGCGTTCACCCGCGCGGACCTGCAGCGCCAGCCGATGCACCAGCTGCTGTGGGAGCGCCACCAGCTGCGCCTGCACCGCAGCGTGCATACGGTGCGGGTCGGGCGCGCCGACGTCGACGTGGCGGCGCAGCTGCAGGTCGCGCTGGCGGACCCGGTGCTGCACGTGCAGTCGTGCGTTTATCTGGCAGACGGGGCGCCGATCCGCTGGACCGAGAACTGGTTCCGCGAGGACCGCTATGAATACGTCGCGGAGATGGAATGGCCCGATCCGCCGACGCTGATGCTTGCGCCGAGGGGGCGCCCCAATGACTGAGCCGTCGAAGGTACCGCAATGACTGAGCCGTCCAAGGCGCGGCGGCTGCGCGAGCTGCTCACGACCGCACGCCCGGTCGTCTCCCCCGGCGTCTACGACGGCTACAGCGCGCTGATGGTTCAAGCGATGGGCTTCAAGACCGCGGCGACCAGCGGCGCGGCGCTGTCGAACTCGGTGCTGGGGCAGCCCGACATCGGCCTGCTGGGCCTGCGCGACAACGTCGACGCGTGCCGTCATATTGCGCGCACGGTGCAGATCCCGCTGATGGCCGATGCCGACGCCGGCTACGGCAACGCGATGACGGTGTATCACGTGGTCCAGTACTTCGAGGAAGCCGGCATCGTCGGCATCAACATCGAAGACCAGCTGATGCCCAAGCGCTGCGGCCACATGCGCGGCAAGGAGCTAGTCGAGCCGGCCGAGATGTGCCAGAAGATCGAAGCTGCGGTGAAAGCCAAGCGCGACCCCGACTTCATCCTGAACGCCCGCACCGATGCGATCGCGGTCGAGGGGATCCAGGGAACGGTCGCGCGGATTCGGGAATACGTCGCGGCCGGTGCCGACATGATCTACGCCGATGCGGTCCGCGACGAGGACGACATTCGGCGTGTCATCGAAGCTGCCGGCGACGTGCCGGTCAACGTCAACATGGGGTTCGGCATCCGCAGCCGGCCGACGACGCCGCTGATCTCGCTCGCGCGCCTCAAGGAACTGGGCGTTGCCCGCGTCAGCTGTCCGCGGGTGGTGTCGGCCGGCGCGTTGGCCGGCATGCGTAATGCGCTGGCCGCGCTGCAGCAGTGCATCCAGACCGGCGAACTCGTCGACCGGCCGGATCTGGTGGTCGGGATGGAGGAGATCGCGGACCTGGTCGGCTACGCCCGGATCACGCAGCTCGAGAACGACCTGCTGTCGGGCGAGGCGCTGCAGCGCAAATACGGCGAAGGCGAACGCGACTTCGTCGTCCGCGGCAAGCCATCTGGAAGCGGCAGATGAATCCGCGCCGCTACGGTCCGTTCGATTACGTGCCGCTGCCCAAGCGGGCGCCGTTCACCTGGCCGGGCGGCGCGCGCATTGCGCTGTGGGTCAATCCGAACATCGAGTTCTTCGCGCTCGACGACGTGATGCCGGGCAACAACAACGAGCGGGTGCCGCGCGAGCATGCGCGCGTGCCGAACGTTCGCAATTGGTCGCTGCGCGACTACGGCAACCGCGTCGGCGTCTGGCGGCTGATGAAGACGCTGACCCGCTACGGGATCCGCGCGAGCGCCGCGTTGAATAGCGCCGTGTGCGATCAGCACCCCGAGATCATCGACGAGGCGTGCCGGCTGGGCTGGGAGCTGATGGGGCACGGCCAGACGAACGCGCTGCGGATCAACGAGATGGCGCCCGAGGACGAACGGGCGTCGATCTTCGCCGCCGTCGACCGCATCGAGCAGGCCTGCGGCACCCGTCCGGTCGGCTGGCTCGGACCCGGCCTGGCCGAAACGTGGAACACGCTCGAGTACCTGTCGCAAGCCGGCATCCGCTACGTCTGCGACTGGGTCAACGACGACCTGCCGTACCGGATGCAGGTCGGCGATCCGCCGATGATCGCGATGCCGTATTCGCTGCAGACGAACGACGTGCCGGCGTATTTCGACATGAAGTGCTCGGTGCCCGAGTTCCAGCGGATGATCCAGGCGCAGTTCGACGTGCTGTACCGCGAGGCGATCGAAGCCGACACGGCACGGGTGATGGCGATTGCAGTGCATCCGTTCGTGAGCGGCCAGCCGCACCGGATCGGCGCGCTCGATGCGGCGCTCGAGCACATCTGTTCGCACGACGGCGTCTGGCGCGCGACTGCGCGCGAGATCGCCGACTACTACACGGAGGTCTCCCGATGATGCGCAGACTCTTGACGTTCGCAGCCTCGATGCTGATCGCAGGCGCCGCGCTGGCGCAGTCGTATCCGGAAAAGCCGATCCGGATCATCGTGCCGTTCCCGCCCGGCGGCGGCGCCGACGTCGTGACCCGGATCATGCAGCCGAAGCTGACCGAGGAGCTCGGCCACCCGGTCATCATCGACAACCGCGCCGGCGCCGGCGGCAACATCGGCACCGATGCCGCAGCCCGCTCGGCGGCCGACGGCTACACATTCCTGGTCGCCACGGTGGCGCAGGCGATCAACCATACGCTGACTTCGCCGACCTGGAGCCTGACGAAGGACTTCACGCCGGTGGCGGTGATGATCCTGAATCAGAGCCTGCTCGCCGCACATCCGTCGGTGCCGGCATCGAACGTGCGCGAGCTGATCGAGCTGGCGAAAGCGAAACCCGGCCAGGTCAAATACGCGTCGTTCGGCTACGGCAGCAGCGCGCACATGATGGCCGAGCTGTTCCAGATCATGACCGGCGTGCAGATGCTGCACGTGCCGTACAAGGGCGCCGCCCCCGCCGTCAACGACGTCGTCGGCGGCCAGGTCGACATCATCTTCTCCGACATCGCCGCGATCCTGCCGCACACGAAGGCGGGTCGCGTCAAGCCGATCGCCGTCGCGTCGGCCGCGCCGTTCGACGGGCTGCCCGGCGTGCCGACGGTCGGCCAGACGGTGAGCGGCTTCGACGCCGGCGGGTTCCTCGCGATCCTCGCGCCCGCCGGCACCCCGAAAGTCGCGATCGACAAGGTCAACGCCGCCGTCAACAAGGCGCTGCAGGTGCCCGAGATCCGCGAGAAGCTCGAAGGCCTCGCCGGGATTCCGAAAGGCGGCAGCCCCGATCAGGCGGCGCAGTTCGTTCAGTCCGAAGTCGACAAGTGGGCGCGCGTGATCAAGACCGCGAACATCAAGCCGAACTGAACCGAGGAATCACCGCATGCGTTCCCCGTACCGCCAGACCCCGCCCGAGCTGCTGCTGACCGGCGCCCGGCTGATCGACGGCATCTCCGACGAGCCGTTCGACCACGCGTACGTGCAGATCCGGGACGGCAAGGTCGTCTCGGTCGGCCCGATGGCCAAGGCGCCCGGAACGAAGGGGCTACACGAAATCGACTGCCAGGGCCGTACGGTGATGCCGGGGCTGATCGACTGCCACGTGCACCTCGTCTACGCCGGCTCCAAGAACATGGAGGAGGCGATCCGGTTCTCGGTCGAGACCGCAGTGATCCACGGCGTGATGCATGCGCGCGCGGTGCTCAATGCCGGCTACACCGCGGTGCGCGAGGTCGGCACGATCGGCAACACCAGCGTCGCGCTGCGCGATGCGATCCGGGCGCGCAAGATCTACGGGCCGAAGATCGTCGCCAGCGGCCGCGGCATCGGCACGACCGGCAGCGGCAACGACCTGCTGCCCGCGCACTGGGAGAGCACCGGCGGGCGGCTGGTCGTCGACGGCGTCGATGCGATCCGTAAGGCGGTTCGCCGCCAGACCCGCGAAGGCGTCGACAACATCAAGTTCATCGCCAGCGGCGTCGAGGTTCATCCAACCGCGTACACGTGGATGACGACGATCTCCGAGGAGGAGCTGCGCGCCGGCATCGAGGAAGCCAAGCGCTGGGGCCGATCGACCGCGGTGCACGCGCAGTCGTACGAATCAGTCAAGTTCGCGCTTCGGGCCGGCGCCGACACGATCGAGCACGGCACCCGGCTCGACGATGAGTGCATCGAGCTTTTCAAGAAGTCGAAGTCGTTCCTCGTGCCCACGCTGTGTACGCTCTACAGCGTGCTGCAGCTCGGCGAAAAGCTCGGCCTTGCGCAAAAGCAGCGCGACGAGATGAAGGTCAACGAGCCGCTGTGGACGAAGAGCATCCGCGACGCCTACGAAGCCGGCGTGCAGATCGCCTCCGGCGGCGACCTCGGCAACCGTTACCCGCACGGCGACAATGCGGTGGAGCTGCAGTACCTGGTCGAGCTCGGCATGAAGCCCATGGACGTGCTGCGCGCGGCAACCTCCGTCGCCGCCCGCGCGATCCGCCGCTCGGACCAGTTCGGCTCGATCAAGGCCGGCATGGAAGCCGACCTTCTGGTCGTCGACGGCGATCCACTCGCGGACATCAAGGTGCTGCAGGACCGCCAGCGGATCAACATGGTGCTGCAGGACGGCGAGGTGGTCGCAGGCTCCGAGTGGAAGGAGCCGCAGGACGAGACGCCGATCGTGCGGCCGCCGAAGTGCGACGGGGATCATGCGCACTAGCGAATTTCGATGAAATGACCGATTCCGAAGGACCGACTCAATCCAACCGGAGCTCCACCATGCTGCTTCGCGCCCTGACGCTGACTCGCCTTCTGTCTTGCGCCGCGCTGATCGCGACCACGGCGGTCGCGACTGCGCAAACCGCTTACCCCTCGAAGCCGATCCGCTTCGTCGTCGGCTTCTCCGCCGGC
>DATLGW010000028.1:0-3578 GCA_035540315.1 Burkholderiaceae bacterium
GACCGAGCCACAGCAACGGCAGCGTCATGTCGTCGGGCAGCAGCTGCGTGTCCAGGTCGATGAAAGCGAGCGCGACCAGGAAGAAGCTCAGCAGCACCGCGCCGGCGCCGGCCGCGGTGAGCCCGAAGTGCCACACCGCGACGGCTGCGAGCACGCCGCCGGCGAGCTCGACCAGCGGATAACGCAGCGGGATCGGCGCCGCGCAGTTCGCGCAGCGGCCGCGCAGCGCCAGATACGACAGCACCGGCACGTTGTGCAGCGCGCGGATCTGCGTGCCGCAATGCGGGCAGCGCGAGCGCGGCACCATCAGGTTCAGCGGCTCGGCCGCCGCCGGCGGCTCGTTGCGCAGCTCGGCCGCCTGCCGCTGCCATTGCATCTCCAGCATCCGCGGCAGGCGGTGGATCACCACGTTCAGGAAGCTTCCGACCAGCAGGCCGAACAGCAGCGCGACGACGACGGTGACGCCCGGGCTGACCCAGTATGCGCTGACCACCCCCACGGGCGAGAGCTCCACGGCTAGGATCTTCGTTGACGACGACGCGATGTTACGACAAGCGCGCCGGGCTCAGACGACCTGGCCGAGCTTGAAGATCGGCATGTACATCGCGACCACGAGCCCGCCGATCACCACGCCCAGCACCACCATGATCAGCGGCTCGAGCAGGCTCGACAGGCTGTCGACCGCCTCGTCGACCTCGCGCTCGTAGATGTCGGCGGCCTTGCCGAGCATCGCGTCGAGCGCGCCCGACTCCTCGCCGATCGCCGCCATCTGCAGCACCATGTTCGGGAACACCTGCGCGTTCTGCATCGAGATCGTCAGGCTGGTGCCGGTGGAGACTTCCTGCTGGATCTTCTTGGTCGCCTGCAGGTAGACGTAGTTGCCCGATGCGCCGCCGACCGAGTCCAGCGCTTCGACCAGCGGCACGCCGGCGGCGAACATCGTCGCCAGCGTGCGCAGCCAGCGCGCGATCGTCGCCTTGCGGATCACGTTGCCGAACACCGGCGCGCGCAGCAGCGTGCGGTCCATCACCATCTGGACCTTCGGGCTGCGCCGCCATGCCTGCATCAGGAAGTAGATCGTGCCGCCGATCGAGCCGAACAGGATGTACCAGTACGACACGAAGAAGTCCGACATCGCGATCACGACCATCGTCGGGGCCGGCAGGTCGGCGCCGAAGCTGCTGAACACGCTCTTGAACGCCGGCACGACGAACAGCATGATGACCGTCACGACGATCGCGGCGACGACCATCACGGCGACCGGATAGAACAGCGCCGACTTGATCTTGCCCTTGATCGCGAGCATCTTCTCCTTGTAGGTCGCCAGCCGATCGAGCAGATCGTCCAGGATACCGGCCTGCTCGCCGGCGCCCACCAGGTTGCAGAACAGCGAGTCGAAGTGCAGCGGATGCCGGCGAAACGCCTGCGACAGCGCGGTGCCGGTCTCGACGTCGGATTTGATCTCCATGAACAGCCGCGCGACCGCGGCGTTGTCCGTGCCCTTGGCCACGATGTCGAATGCCTGCAGCAGCGGCACGCCGGCCTTCATCATCGTCGACAGCTGGCGCGTGAACAGCGTGATGTCCTTCTCGGTGATCTTGCCGCCGCGGCGCGCGCGCTGCTTCTTGACCTTGGTGACGGCGATGCCCTGGCGCCGCAGCGTCGTCGTGACGACGGTCTCGCTGGCCGCGCGCATCTCGCCGCGCAGCGTCTTGTTGCTGCGGTCGCGTCCCTCCCACGCGTAGGTGGCATCCCGCGAGTGGCTTCCCGGGTTGCCGCGCCGCGCCGCCGGCGCTGCCTTGCTGGCCATGGTGTGCGTGCTCCGCCTCTATTCGTTGGTGACGCCCAGCACTTCTTCGATCGACGTCAGCCCCTGCCTGACCTTGCGCAAGCCGCTGGTGCGCAGGTCCGACACGCCTTCGCGCTTGGCCTGCTCGGCGATCTGCATCGCATTGGCGCCGGCCAGGATGATCCGCTGGATCTCCTCGGTGATCGGCATCACCTGGTAGATGCCGACCCGGCCCTTGTAGCCGGAGCCGCCGCAGCGCTCGCAGCCGACCGGCCGCATCGGCCGCCAGCTGCCGTCGAGGTCGCTCTCGGAGAACCCGGTCTTCAGCAGCACCTCGTCGTTGACGTCGCTGTCGCACTCGGCCTTGCAGGTGCACAGCCGGCGCGCGAGCCGCTGCGCGGTGATCAGCGTCACCGACGAAGCGATGTTGAACGGCGCCACGCCCATGTTCATCATCCGCGTCAGCGTCGTCGGCGCATCGTTCGTGTGCAGCGTCGACATCACCATGTGCCCGGTCTGCGCGGCCTTGATCGCGATGTCGGCGGTCTCGAGGTCGCGGATCTCGCCGACCATGATCACGTCGGGATCCTGCCGCAGGAACGCCTTCAGCGCGACCGCGAACGTCAGCCCGGCCTTGTCGTTGACGTTGACCTGGTTGACCCCGGGCAGGTTGATCTCGGCCGGATCCTCGGCGGTCGAGATGTTCACGCCCGGCTGGTTCAGGATGTTCAGGCACGTGTACAGCGACACGGTCTTGCCGCTGCCGGTCGGGCCGGTGACCAGCACCATGCCGTACGGACGCTGGACTGCGCTCAGCAGCGATTCCTTCTGCTCGGGGTCGTAGCCGAGCGCGTCGATGCCGAGCTTCGCCTGCGACGGATCGAGGATCCGCATCACGATCTTCTCGCCGAACAGCGTTGGCAGCGTCGAGACGCGGAAGTCGATCGCGCGGTTCTGCGACACGACGAGCTTCATCCGCCCGTCCTGCGGCACGCGCTTCTCGGAGATGTCGAGCCGCGAGATCACCTTGATCCGCGACGCGAGCTTTTCCTTGATGACGACCGGCGGCTGCGCGATCTCGCGCAGCTCGCCGTCGATGCGGAACCGGATCCGGTAGAACTTCTCGTACGGCTCGAAGTGCAGGTCCGACGCGCCGGCCTGGATCGCGTCCATCAGCACTTTCTGCAGGAACTTGACGACCGGCGCATCGTCGATGTCGGCGTCCGACACCGCCGAGCTCGCCTCGTCGGTCGTGACCTGCACGTCCAGCGTGTCGTCGACCAGCGCCGACAGCTGATCGCCGGCCGAATGCCCGAGCTTGTCGACGATCCGCAGCAGCTTGTCGTGCTCGACGACGATCGGGTCGACGGTCGCCTGCGCCTGGAACTTGACCCGGTCGATCGCCTGCAGGTCGGTCGGATCCGACAGGATCACCGACAGGCGCGTGCCGCGCTTGACCAGCGGCACGATCCGCGTGTCGGCCAGCAGTTTCGGGTCGAACAGGTTGTCGGGCACCGATGCGATGTCGAGCGCCGCGATGTCCATCATCGGCAGCCCGAACGTGTCGGATGCGAACCGCGCCAGCCGCGGCGCCGACATCAGTCCGCTGGCGATCAGCTCGTCGATGAAGCGCAGGCCGCCGGCATCGGCCTTTTTCTGGACCGCGACCGCCTGGTCCAGCCGCAGCAGCTGATGCTGCACCAACGCGCGGCCGAGCCCGGCGAGAATGACGCCGTCGGTTGCGGTTGCCGTCTGGGTGGCGATCACGCTGGCCATGCGGTCCGGGATC
>DATLGW010000029.1:0-8577 GCA_035540315.1 Burkholderiaceae bacterium
GCGCGCGGCGTCGGCCGGCGTCGCGGCGACCGGCACGCGTTCGGCTTCGAACGGCCGGCAGCGGTCGCGGTTGCGGTTGTGAACGCGCAGCGCGAACCCGGCCGCGCGCAGGTTCGCAGCCATCGGCGCGCCCATCGCGCCCAATCCAATGAAGGCGACTTCGGTCATCGCAGGAGTCCTCCGGTTCGTGAATCGGTTCAGCGGGCGAGCGCGTACGGACCGCCGCGCTCGACGGCGCGCTGATACGCAGGCCGCGCATGGATCCGCTGCAGGAACGCCATCAGGCGGGGCCGCGACTCGTTCAACCCGCCGCGCATTGCCGCGGCTTCGAGCGGATAGCTCATCTGAACGTCGGCAGCAGTGAATTCGCCGCCGGCGAACCATTCGCTGCGGCCGAGCTCGCCCTCGAGGAAGTCGAGATGGCGCTCGATCTGCGGCAGCACGAAGCTCGTCAGCGCCGCACCGGCGATGCGGCGCGCGATCGGCCGCACCAGCGCCGGCATCTTCGCCTTCGGAATCCGGTCGAACACGAGCTTCAGCAGCAGCGGCGGCATCGCCGATCCCTCGGCGTAATGCATCCAGTACGTGTAGCGGACCCACTGCGGCGAATCCGCCGGCGGCGCCAGCCGCCCGTTCCCATGTCGCCGGACCAGGTACTCGAGGATCGCCCCGGATTCGGCCAGCGTCAGGTCGCCGTCGGTGATCACCGGCGACTTGCCCAACGGATGGACGTCGCGCAGCGACGCCGGGGCGAGCAACGTCGCGGGATCGCGTTCGTAGCGCTTGAGCTCGTACGGCAGTCCGAGCTCCTCGAGCAGCCACAGCACCCGCTGCGAACGGGAATTGTTCAGGTGATGGACCGTGATCATCTGGGCGCAGGCTCCCGAGGAGGTCGACGCGGCGTCGCGCATGCCGTGCGCGTGCAGTGTACCGCGCGCTACACTGGCGGCGAACCCGCCGATGATGAAAGCCTGCTCGCTCGCGTCGGTCGCGCTGCTGATCGCGGCGGCCGCTGCACTGCTGATTGCGCCGGGCGCGGCTGCCGCGCAGCCGGCGCTTCAGATCGGCTCCAAGCGCTTCACCGAGTCGTACATTCTCGGCGAGATCGTCGCGCAGACGGCGCGGGCGTCGGGGGCGGCGGCGCGGCACCAGCCCGGGCTGGGCAATACCGCAATCGTGCTCGCGGCGCTGCGCAGCGGGCGCATCGATGTCTATCCCGAGTACACCGGCACGATCGCGCGCGAGATCCTCCGGCTCGACCATGTGCCCGCGTTGGCGCAGCTCGATTCGCTGCTCGCTGCCGACGGTTTGCGCGTCGCCGTTCCGCTCGGCTTCGACAACAGCTATGCGCTGGCGATGCGCGCCGACGATGCCCGCGCGCGCGGCATCTCGCGGCTGTCCGATCTGGCTGCGCATCCGGACCTGCGCCTGGGCCTGTCGCAGGAATTTCTCGGTCGCGCCGACGGCTGGCCCGGCCTGCGCTCGGTCTATTCGCTGCCGTTCGAGTCGCCGCGCGGCCTGGACCACGGACTGGCGTACGAGGCGCTCGCACAGGGTCAGGTCGACGTCGTCGACGTCTACACGACCGACGCCAAGATCGATCGCTATCAGCTGGTCGTGCTCCAGGACGATCGCGACTACTTCCCCCGCTACGACGCCGTGCTGCTGCATCGCGCCGATCTGCCGCAGCGGCTGCCGCGGACGTGGTCGGCGCTCGAGCGGCTCGCGGCGCGAATCGATGCGGCGACGATGCGCCGCCTCAATGCGCAGGCCGAGCTCGACGGCCGCAGCTTCGAGCAGGTCGCGGCCGATTTCCTCACCGGCCTCGGCGCGGCCGGACCCTCGACCGCCGCGTCGGATCGGCCGGAAGTGCAGCAGCGACGCGCAGCCGGCCGCTCGCCTTTCATTGAACGGCTGCTCGCGCCGGATCTGG
The DNA here is from genome assembly GCA_035540315.1 of Burkholderiaceae bacterium. Lineage (GTDB taxonomy): Bacteria > Pseudomonadota > Gammaproteobacteria > Burkholderiales > Burkholderiaceae_E > DATLGW01. The sequence goes on from DATLGW010000029.1 coordinate 1,934, forward strand.
GGCGCCTGGCGCTCGAGCACGTAGCGCTGGTGTTCGTGTCGCTGCTCGCGAGCATTGCGATCGGCGTGCCACTGGGCGTGCTCGCTGCACGGATGCCGTCGACCGAGGCGGCCGTCATCGGCGCGGTCGGCATCATCCAGACCGTGCCGGCGCTGGCGCTGCTCGCGTTCCTGATTCCGCTGACCGGGCGCATCGGCGCGGTGCCGGCAGTGATCGCGCTGGCGCTGTATGCGCTGCTGCCGATCGTGCGCAACACGCATGCCGGCCTGACGCAGGTGCCGGCGGGCTTGACGCAGGCGGGGCGCTCGCTGGGCATGCCGCCGTCGTTGGTGCTGCGTCGCATCGAGCTGCCGCTGGCGGCCGCGACGATCTTCGCGGGGATCAAGACCTCGGCGGTGATCAACGTCGGCACCGCGACGATCGCGGCATTCATCGGCGCCGGCGGGTTCGGCGAGCGGATCGTGACCGGATTGGCGTTGAACGACCACGCGATGCTGCTGGCCGGCGCGGTGCCGGCGGCGGCGCTGGCGCTGGCGATCGAACGGCTGTTCGCGGCCGGCGAACGCGGGCTGACGCCGCCGCCGCTGCGGCCGCAGCGCGGCCGCTCGCGCACGGCGACCGGCAGCGCCTGAGGCCAGAGGGTCAGCGGCCGGTGAACTTCGGCGGCCGCTTCTCCAGGTAGTGCGCGACCCCTTCGCGGAAGTCCTCCGACTTGAAGCTGTCGCGCATCTCGCGGTTCGCGTCGGCGACCGCCTCGGCCAGCGTCTGCAGCGATGCGTCGTAGACCTGGCGCTTGATCACCGCGATCGAGCGCGGCGATACCCAGTCGACGAGTTCGCGCACGTACTCGTAGGTGCGCTCGCGCAGCGCGTCGTCCGGATGAACCCGGTTCACCAGTCCCAGCTGCAGCGCCTCGGGCGCATGGAACTTGCGCGACGACACCAGCAGCTCGAGCGCATTCGCATGGCCGACGATCCGCGGCAGCAGCCAGCCCAGCCCGTGCTCGGCGATCAGCCCCCGGCGCGCGAAAGCGGTGCTGAACGCCGCGCTCTCGGCGGCGAAGCGCAGGTCGCAGTACAGCGCGATCACCAGCCCGAGCCCTGCGGCCGCGCCGTTGATCATCGCGACGATCGGCTTGCCGATCGCCGGGAAATACGAGTAGCGCCCCTGCCAGTCGGCGCGGCGGTCCATGTCGAACGGACGCGTCCAGTCCTTGCGCGCGCCGGGGCCGCCGACCGTCTGCAGCAGCTTGAAGTCGGCGCCGGCGCAAAACGCGCGCCCGGCACCGGTCAGCACGATCGCGCGCACGCCGTCGTCGGCCGCCGCCTGCTCGATCGCGCTGCGCAGCTCCGCTTCCATGACCAGCGTCCATGCGTTCATGCGGTCGGGACGGTTCAGCGTGATCGTTGCGATCCGGTCCGATACCTGATAGACGATTTCGCTGAATTCCATCGCATGCTCCGGTGGCAGGAATCGGATGAGCGCAACACCGATCTTGCCACGACGTCCCGATCGGGAGCAGAGTCTCGATCGGCCGTGCCGATCACCGATTCACCCACGGGATTTGACCGATGCCCTGGATCCGCCCCGCTGCCGAGCTCGTGTCGCGTTTCGATCGCTGGCTGCCGCAATCGGTCGGCATCGACCGCCGCCAGATGTTCGGCTGTCCGTGCGCGTTCGTGAACGGCAACATGTTCGCAGGAGTCCACGAGCACAACCTGATTGTCCGGCTGCCGCAAGACCGGCGCGAACGTCTGCTGGCAGCGCGCGATGCGCAGCCGTTTCAGGCGATGGGCCGCACGATGCGGGAATACGTCGCGATCAGCGACCCGCTCGACCGCCCGCCGGACCAGATCGAGCGGCTGATCGCCGACGCGTATGCGTTCGCTTCCGGCCTGCCGCCCAAGGTCTCGTCGCGCAAGCGCAGCCGACCGTGATCGCGACGGGGCATTCGGTAGACTGCCAGCCGCCGCGTCGCATCCTTCCGGAGGGTCCATGATCGTGCTCGTGATCGGCCTGGCGCTGTTTCTCGGCGTGCACTCGGTGCGAATCGTCGCCGACGATTGGCGCAGCGCGACGATGACGCGCATCGGAGAGCGTCGCTGGAAGGGCGTTCATTCGCTGCTCGCGGCGCTCGGGCTGGTGCTGATCGTCTGGGGCTACGGCATTGCGCGGACCGATCCGGTCGTGGTCTGGCAGCCGCCGCTGTGGACGCGGCATCTGGCGGCATTGCTGATGCTGCCCGCGTTCGTGCTGCTGGTCGCTGCCTACGTCCCCGGCAACCGGATCAAGGCCGCGGTCGGACATCCGATGGTGCTGGGCGTGAAGCTGTGGGCGGTCGCGCACCTCGCCTCCAACGGCACGCTCGCCGACATCGTGCTGTTCGGCTCGTTCCTGGTGTGGGCGGTGCTCGATTTCCGGTCGGCGCGGCGGCGGCTTCCGGGCGAGGGCACAACGGCACTGCGGCTGCCGCCCGGCGAGGAGTCGGCGCCGGTGCCGATGCTGGCAGCGCCCGACCTGATCGTGATCGCGCTCGGGTTGATCGGCTGGGCCGTGTTCGGAATGTTGCTGCACGCGTGGCTGATCGGCGTGCGGCCGTTCTGACGACGGCATCCCGAGCTGCCGCAGTCGCGGCGTCGTGTGTTGCCGTCGCGGCATCTTCCGCTGGGACGGCGAGCGCTATGTGCACGTGGGCGGCGCCGATCCGCTCGCGGCCGCGTGCAGCGGCTGAGCCGTTCAGGTCGCGCTGGCGCGAATCGGGACCGGCGCGTCGCGCCGCCGCACGACCCAATAGACGACGAACAGCGCGATCGCGCCGGCCGCGGCCGCCGCGAGCTGGTAGCTCGGATGCAGCAGCGCGACCAGCGCGACCGCAGCGAGCAACAGTCGCACCGGGATGTCGAATTCGCGGCGGTTCGAGAAGTTCGCCTGCAGCGCGAAGCTGATGCCGATCGTCGACGCCAGGATCAGCAGCATCGCGCCGATCTGCGCGAGCCCCGGCTCGAGCACCAGGTCCGGGCGCGTGAACACGCCGGCCATCAGCACGAACAGCGACACGCAGATGCCGATCGCGCGGAACAGCGTCTGCATGAACGATGCGTTCGCGATCTTCGCCGTGACTGCCGCCACCAGCGACGTCGGCGGCGTGAGCTCGCCCCAGACGGCCAGGAAGAACGCGAAGAAGTGCACGACCCATGGATCGACGCCGACGCGGATCATCGGCGGGGCGATCACCAGCGCAGTGATGATGTAGGTCGGCGCCGGCGGCAGCCCGGTTCCCAGCAGCGCGCCGAACAGGAACGCGACGATCGCCATCGCCGCGAGATTGACGCCGGCCGCGTCGAGCAGCAGCGCGCCGATCTTCGTCGGCACGCCGGTGATCACGAACGCGCCGGTCATGATCGACAACGTCGCCAGCAGCAGCGTCAGGTCCGATGTCATGCTCGCGAAGCCGTCGACGAAACGGCCCAGCGGCGCCGCCGCGGTGCGCAGCGACCGGTCGCTCGCGCGCAGCTGCGACACGACGTGCGTTGCGAGCAGCACGGCGCCGATCGCCAGGAACACGTACAGCGCCGCGAACATCGGCGCCAGGTGCAGCAGTGCCATCAGTCCGATCAGTCCGCCCACGACGCCGGCGAACGCGCTGATGTTCAGCCAGTCGCGCGCCAGCATCGGATCGGCGCTGACGGTGTCGAGCCGGCCGCGGTAACGGGTCGACAGCAGGTAAACCGACACGATCACGCCGATCACGTAGATCAGCGCCGGCGCGTAGCCGCGCGCAACCACGTCGAAGTAGCTGCGGCCCATGAACTCGGCCATCAGGAACGCCGAGATCCCCATGATCGGCGGCATCAGCTGTCCGCCGAGCGATGCCGATGCCTCGATCGCCGCCGCCGTCACCCGCGGCATGCCGGCGCCGATCATCGCCGGAATCGTCGCGCTGCCGGTGGTGATCGCATTGGCCGCGCCGCTGCCGCTGACGGCGGCAACCCCGACCGATCCGAGCACGGCGGCCTGCGGCAGCGCGTGCGGCGACCGTACTGCAATCTGGCTCGCGCCCTTGAGGATCGAGTCAACGCAGCCGAACGCCCGCAGCACGCTGAGCACCAGGATGAAAGAGCCGATCAGCGTCAGCGCCAGCTGCGGCAGGTTCGAGAACACGCCGGTGCTCATCTCGACGCTCATCGCAGTGGCCACCCGGGTCCAGCTCATCCCCGGGTGAAAGAACATGCCGGGCACCAGGTAACCCCAGACCGCGTACGCAATCAGCAGCAGGTTCAGCACGAACAGCACGAAGTAGCGCCGCCGCGCATACTCCATGATCAGCGCCACCATCAGCACGCCCATCGTGATGTCGGTCGCGCTCCAGAAACCGGCGCGCACCGTGCCGATCATGAAATATTCGACGTGCATGTAGATCGAAACCGCGATCGCGATTGCGATGTACGCGGCGCCGATCAGGTACGACGCCGCGCGCGGCAGCCGCGGGTACAGCTGCCCGTTTCGCAGCTCGTCGAGCGTGAACAGAATGAACGTCACCGGCACCAGCGTGACCGCCAGCAGTACCGGTCCGCCGGCGGCGGTCCAGTAATAGACGAACAGGTACGCGAAGAAGAAGACTGCGGTAAGGTAGTACAGCGCGTTGGCCACGCGCTGCGGCCGCTGGGCCGGCGCGAAATGCGCGGACGAATCGATCATGGGCGAGGGTGCGAAACGCGGGCGTGGCGGCTCGTGCGGTCCGCCGCGCCCGCGCGGGGCGCGGGATGCAGGTGCGTTATTTCTTCCCGATCCGCGCGTCCCACTTGGCGTCCCAGACGTTCTTTTCCTTCATCCAGCGCGCCAGTCCCGGATGCACGGGAACGAACTCGATCGCCGCTTCGACGCCCAGCCGCTGCATTTTCGGCATGTCGCGCGCGATCTGCGCATACGACGCGTCGACCTTCGCGAGCTCGGCGGCGTTCTTCTCGATGATCTGCAGCTTGCGGTAGACCTGTTCCTCGGGCACCTCGAGCCCGACGTGGAAGCCGTAATAGAACGGCAGCAGCACGACGCGATCGGCGTGCACGTTGCGCCGGAACACGTCCGGCTTCACCTCGGTCACTGCGAATCCGGCTTTCTTGAGCTTCGCGATCTCGTCGGACGACGGATTCAGCGCGGCCCAATCGGTTGCAAGCGACGCCTCGGTGATCCACGGCGCGGTGTTCGCCTCGCCGTTCGTGTAGATGATGAACCCTTCGATGCCGCCGGACTGCAGCAGCGAGCCGGCCGCCGACAGGTCGACCTGGCGATACTGGTGCTTGACCCCGAGCGCCTGATAGGCCCGCTCGAGCTGCGCCCGGACGTCCCACGGCAGCGGGCCGGTGAAGATCGGCCGCCCCGAAAGGTCGGACCAGTTCTTGATCTTGTCGCGGTTCTTCGCGTGGACTGCGGTGCCGACCTCGATCGTGAACGCCCAGAACGACTGCACCGGCTGGCGCTTGATGTTCGCCTTGAATCCCTGGAACCGTGCGGTGTCGTTCGCCATCTCCCAGAAAGCGATGTCGGCGCCGTAGTAGCCCTCGAACTGGCCGGTCGCGTAGCCTTTCACCGAGATGATCGCCCCCGGCGTCGGCTGCACGGTGACGCGGTAGTCCTTCCATTCGCGGTTCAGCACTTCGGCCAGCGCGACCAGCGCCCGGTGGCCCGACGAGCCGACTGCCGAAGTCCCCCACGGGATCTCCTTGACCTGCGACCACGCCGGCGAAGCGGCCGCCATCAGGGCGACGACGAACAGAGTGAGCATGCGCTGCAGCATTGTCATCCTCCAGTTCTTGGATATGCGGTCCGAGCGGTCGCCCTGCCACGGGCGCCGAACGGCCTGCGGCGACCGCAGCGAAGCTTGCGAGCGCCGCTGGCCGATTGTAGTGCGCGGTTCGGCCCCGGCGTCCGCCTTTTTTGCGGCCGAAACCGCAGCGGCGTACTCTTTCGGATCAGTCGCGCCGAACTTCGGCAGGAGCGCAGCAATGCCAATCGTCCTCGACCACACGATCGTCCCCGCCCGCGACAAGGAGGCTGCCGCCCGGTTCTTCGCCCGGATCTTCGGGCTGCGCTACGACGGCGCGCAAGGCCATTTCGCGCCGGTGCGGGTCAACGCCAGCCTGACGTTCGACTTCGACGAGACCGACGAGTTCGAGCCGCATCACTACGCGTTCCACGTCGATGACGACGCGTTCGATGCGATTCTGGCGCGGGTCCGCGCCGAAGGCATCGCGTACGGCAGCCTGCCGAGCGCGCCGGACGACGGCCGGCTGAACGCATGGAACGGCGGCCGGGGCTTCTATTTCAGGGATCCCGACGGCCATTTGCTCGAGCTGCTGACGCGGCCGGATCGGCGGTGATGCGATACTGCCGCCGATGTTGAATGCGCAGCAGCTTGCGGCGGCGACCCATGGACGGCGGAATCCCGACGGAGCATTCGAGTCCGCCCCGTTGCTGATCCTGGCCGGCGCCGGAACCGGCAAGACGGCGACGATCGCGCATCGGGTCGCGCATCTGGTGCTGCAGGGCGTCGATCCGATGCGAATGCTGCTGCTGACGTTCAGCCGGCGGGCCGCGCAGGAGATGATCCGGCGCGCGCAGCGGCTGCTGGCCGATGCGCTCGGACG
>DATLGW010000030.1:0-3184 GCA_035540315.1 Burkholderiaceae bacterium
GTCCAGACATAGGCCGCGAACCGCCAGCTGCCGTCGGCAAGCCGTTCGAGCATCCGGGTCTCGATCGGCCGCTCCAGCGCGAATTCCTTCCACAGGCGCGTGCCGGCTGGAAACTCCCATGCGTCCGGATTCGATGCGTCGATCGACGCACCGGCCGGAACGTGGATCCAGCGGCGCTTCGAAGTGCCGTCGGACCATAGCGGATATTGCGGAACGAACGGCAGGTTGCCCGCACGCACGTGCGTCGTCGACCCGGCCTCGTACAAGCCGGTCTCGCTCAGTCGCTGCGGCAGCGGCGCCTCGGCGTCGGTCCGAACGGCCCGGACCTCGGCAGGCACAGCCGGCGCGCGACTCGGCGCTTCGGTCACTGCGAGTGCCGACAGGCCGAACGTCATCAGGATGGCGCCGGCGAAGCCCATTGGATCCGGCCAGATCGGCGTTTGCTCAGCGTACGGCGGCCTGGAGCCAGCGCGTCGAAGCGCGCTGCGACAAGGCGTTCAGCAGCGCCCTGAAGCCGGCGGCGGGCGCCGGGCGGTCCACGCGCAGCGGCTCGATCAGCCGCACGCGGCTGTCGGCGAACGAAGTGACGAACGTCATGCCGTCGGTGCTGACCGTGTGCGACTGCCCCGCGTGAAGCACGATGTCGTTGCGCAGCGGATCCTCGGTGACCCAGATCCTTCCGGCGATGCACACGATCTGCGCTCCGCGCGGATCGTGCAGCACGATGCTGCGATTGGCCGAGAGCTCGATCGTCTGATCGAAGATGTCGATTCTCATGATGCGCCTGCTCGATGATGTTGCTGCGATGGGCGCCATCATCGATGCGGCACGTGTCGCGGTGATTTCCGCCGGCTGCCGAATTGTTACCGCGCGGTTTCCGTTCGCCGCAGCGCCGCAGCCGGCCCGTCTGCGCGACGCTGCCGGCGCCGCCTTCGGCGGTGGACGGCGCCTGCCGTTTCCGCTGCGTAACCGCAATGTAACCGTCGAGTAATGACGCTCGCGCAGCGAAATCGGGCGGCGTACACTGCGCCCGAACCGATTTTTCCGGAGACGACGTTGACCGATCCAGCCCCGACGAATTCGACCGCCGGCTTCGCCGGCCAGGCGGATGCGCTGGTGCACGCGGCGCTGGCCGCCTCGCAGGCGAGCGGACCGACGCTGTTCGCCGACCTGGCCGCGGACCTGGCAGCGACGCTGAATGTCGATGCCGTCATCGTCGCGGTGTTCACCGACGAAACCGAGTCGCATCTGCGCACGCTGGCGGTCACGCTCGACGGCAAGGCGCTGCGGAACTTCACGTTCCCGATCGCCGGCTCGCCGTGCGCGAGCGTGATCGGCCGCGACTTCAGGTACGCGGCGAGCGGCGTATCGAAGGAGTTCCAGCCGGGCAGCCTGTTTCTCGCGAAGGGGATGGACAGCTACGCCGCACACACGCTGACGGATCGCGGCGGCCGCAGGCTCGGCCTGTTGACGGCGATGCGGCGCACGCCGATCGCCGAACCGAAGCTGGTCGAGGCGATGCTGAAGATCTACGCGGTGCGGATGAGCGCCGAGATCCAGAGCATCCGCGCGAAGGAAGCGCTGCAGGAAGCGGCACTGGCGGTGTCGAGCGCGCGCGGCAAGGCCGTGTTCACCGAGCTCGCCGCCTACCTCGCGAAGCTGCTCAATGTCGAGACGGCCGTCGTTGCGACCGTCGATTCGGAGAATCATTGCCGGATGCAGACGCTGGGCATGTACCTGGACGGCCGGATCAGCGACGGCGACAGCTACGAGATTGCCGGCACGCCTTGCGACACCGTGCTCGGGCGCGAGTTCCAGTTCTACGCCGACCGAGTCTGCGAGCTGTTCCCGCGGGACCGCGACATCGCGAAGATCGGCGCCTGCAGCTACGCCGGCATGCCGCTGAGCGACGAGGACGGCTCGCCGGTGGGCGTACTGGCGGTGATGTCGCGGCGCCCGCTCGAGGATGCCGGCCGGATCGAATCGATGATGCGCATCTTCGCCGGGCGCCTCGGCGCCGAGATCGGTCGCATGAAGGCCGAAGCCGCGTTGCGGGCATCCGAAGCCAGCTACCGTAGCATCTTCGAAGCCGCCGAGGACCCGATCTTCGTCCACGACTTCGACGACGGCCGGATCGTCGACGTCAATCCGGCGGCCTGCGCGGTCTACGGCTACAGCGCCGAGGAGCTCAAGCGAACGACGGTCGAGCAGCGCAGCTCGGGCGTGCCCCCGTACACGACCGAGGGAGCGCTGCGTTGGCTTGCGAAAGCCCAGCGCGGCCGGCTCGAGCCGTTCGAATGGCACCGCCGCAACCGCGACGGCAGCCTGCACTGGGACGAGGTCCGCGTGAAGCCCGCGGTGATCGGCGGCAAGCGACGGCTGCTCGTGTTCACCCGCGAGATCACGCAGCGCAAGCTCGCCGAAGAGGCGCTGCGGGCGAGCGAGGAGCAGTATCGGACGATCTTCAATGCGTCGGTCGACGCGCTGGTGCTGCGCGACGCCGAGTTCCGCATCGTCGACGCGAACCCCGCGTTCTTCGCGATGCACGGCTACCGGCCCGAGCAGATCGTCGGCCAGGTGCTGCCGCCGTTGCTGATCGACGAGCATCGTGCGCAGGCGCAAGCGATGCTCGAGCTGGCGATCGGCGGCACCGCGTGCTGCGGCGAATTCCGCAGCCGGCGGCCCGACGGGTCCGAGATCGAGCTCGACATGCGCATGCTGCCGGTGCGCTTTCGCGATCAGCCGCACGTGCTGATCGTGTCGCGCGACGTCACCGAGGCCAAGCGCGAGCATGCGCAGCGCCGCACGCTCGAGGCGCAGCTGCTGCAGGCCCAGAAGATGGAGGCGATCGGCCAGCTGACCGGAGGCCTGGCGCACGACTTCAACAACATCCTGACCAGCGTGCTCGGCTACCTGGTGCTGGCCACCGAGCGTGCCCAGGCGCTGCCGGATCCGCATCTGGAGCGCCAGCTCGACCAGGCGCGAATCGCCGCGCAGCGAGCGCGCGACCTGATCGGCAAGATGCTGACGTTCAGCCGTCGGCAGCGCGTCGACCGAAGGCCGCATGCGCTCGAGCCCGTCGTGCGCCAGGCGATCCAGCTGTTGCGCCCGACGCTGCCGACGACGATCGAAATCGACACCGAAATCGCAGTCGACACGCCGGCCGTCGCGATCGACGCGGTGC